>JAFUZE010000136.1 GCA_017476765.1 Lachnospiraceae bacterium | reverse complement strand
CTCTCTCCGGTTTCGGATTTTTCTTCGGACGATGCAGATAAGGTCATCGCCTATCTGGAGGGCGGCGGCAAGGCGTTTATCACGACCGGCGTGACCGATCAGGAGATGACGAATTTCAAACGCATTTTAGCCTTCTACCGGATTACGGAGGAGGACGGTCTCATCGTGGAGGGAGATCACAATCATTATTATTCGAATCCGTTCTACATTCTGCCTGAGATTGCAAGTGATACGCTGACGGACGGCATATACGGAAATAAATATATTTTTGCGCCGTATGCGCAGGCATTGACGGTGGCAGAGAGCGACGAGGTTGTAGCTACGGAGCTTTTGAGCACAACGGAGAGCTCCTATCGTAAGGCGCAGATTGCGGATACGGAAAGCTTTGAGAAGGCGGAAGGAGATCAGGAAGGACCGTTTACGCTCGGACTGACTGCGGAAAAGCAGCTGGGTGAACAGGTATCAGTGGCAGCAGTTTTCGGCAGTGAGGCGTTATTTACGGAGGATGCGAATGAGATGGTAGCCGGTGCGAATTTACAGCTGTTTTCCAATGTGTGGAGCTATCTTGTCGAGCACCGGCTGACGGTTTCCATTCCGGCAAAAAGTCTGGACAGCGGTATCATCACGGTTCCGGGCGGCACTTCTGCATGGATATCGATTGCACTTGCCGGTTATGTGCCGCTGAATCTGTTGATTGCCGGGGTAGTCATTTGGAGAAGGAGGAGGAGAAGATGATGAAAAAGCAAAGAACACAGCTTACAGTCCTTCTCATCCTGATCGTGTGTGCACTCGGAGCACTGCTTCTTTTGAGGCGATCGAATGAGAAGGCAGCGCAGCGGGAGGAGGCTGAAAACGACGACCTTGTGATTGATGAACTGGCGGTGAGCGAAATCACGGCATTTAGCTATGAGCAGGGCGGTGTGAAATGGTCTTACGATAAAGAGGGCGATCACTGGATCTGTCAAAACGACGAACAGCTGAAGCTGGATACGGACAAAATAGAAAGCCTGCTTGACAATGTGAGCAGCATTACGGCGAGTGAGCAGCTTACCGATGTGGAGGATTTTGCACAATACGGACTTGCGGCTCCGTCCAATACGGTCACGGTCACGGCAGGCGGGGAGACGATCATTTATTTCATCGGTGATTACAACAGCATCATCAGCGGCTATTATGTCAGAAAAAATGACGAGGCTACCGTTTATGTTGTCAGCGGGGGCATCGCCACGGCATTTTCCCATGAACCGCAGGAGTATGCTGCGGAGGAAGAAGCGGAAGGAGAAGCGGCAGGAGAGGCTGCGGAGTAGAGAAGGGCAGAAGAAGCCGGTGCTGGGCAAACGGAGAATGGTCGGAGGGAGACGGTGAATGGGCAGAGGAAAAAACGCCATGTGGCAAAAAACGTATGCAGAATCACGAAGGGAATTACGAAAACTTCGAAAACGGTATTGACAACCACCGGTAACTATTGTAAAATAATCCATGTTGCGAAACGAGTTCATGCATTTCGCAGAAACTCATTTCCATACATGGAATGTGCGTTTAGCTCAGCTGGATAGAGCGTTTGGCTACGGACCAAAAGGTCGGGGGTTCGAATCCTCTAACGCACGCGATTATGAAAAGCGCAGGAATGTCTGTAAAAGGGCGTTCCTGCGTTTTTCTTATGCGCAGTTTCGGACAGTGTAACAAGATTTTTTGTTATGCTGTCGGTTGCTAAGGAATATCTGTTGGAAATAGAACTGCAAAACCGGCAATCACCGAATACGATAGTGCAAAAGCGCTGCCTGGCACTTTGGTTTCCGTTGATAAATCGAGGGATTCCCGTGCATATATTCCGGTATGGGTGGATGATGATATTTTTGTCAAATATGTGAATTTGCTGTAGGCTGATTGACATAAAGAACAGGAATGGATAGAATAAAATTAAGAAATATTCTGTCGCATGAATTTGTTTGATTTGCATATAGTATATGTATCTAAAGATGATATATTGACTTAAGGAACGGACAAACTGAGTTAGGAAGTGTGTATACAGATGAGGATTCGTGATTTATTGAATTAAGGAGGAGTCGTAGTATGGCAACATTACAAATATCATATGAAGAATATGCGAAAGGTGTAAGGGATTATATAGAAAAGCTGAAGAATATGCCTAAAGAGCAAGCAAGAGAGATTTCTTTACAGAATCTTATATCGGCTGGAATTTTAAATGAGGATGGAACCGACAAAGAAAACATAGTGAATGGTGATTTCTTTGGCTGGTAATGGAGGAAGGTACATATGCAAAAAATCACTAACAAGATGTACTCAAAACTCCCCAATTTAGTTATGGGCTTTCATGGATGCAGTGATGATACCTATCAAGCTGTTCTATTTAATAATCAGCATTTAAAGAGGAGTGAAAACAAATACGATTGGCTTGGAAATGGAATTTATTTTTGGGAAAACAGCTATGAACGAGCAGTAGAATGGGCTACAGAAAAATATGGTGATTCGGGTATGGTTATAGGGGCTATACTGGATTTGGGAAATTGTCTTAACCTTACAGACTATCATAGTACCGCAGTACTTAAATTGGGGTATGAACTGCTTGCTATACATTATGAAAATGTGAATAGAGAGTTACCGAAGAATACGAATGGTCGTTCGGCAATAGATTTACTTGCCCGTAATTTGGATTGTGCAGTTATTCAGGAAATTCATAAATATAATGAATTATCCGGCAACGAGATGTACGATTCTGTTCGTGGTGTATTTATCGAAGGTGGTGAGGTGTACCCTGGCTCGGGTTTTGTTGAGAAAACACACACACAGATATGTATTGTTAATCCTAATTGTATTAAAGGATATTTTGCTCCACGCGAGATGGTCGATGGATATGGAATGCCATAAATTAGATTATAATGTTAGGTCTAAAAAATGATTTCGAATCATCTAACGCACATGGTTATTTTAGACGCAGGGAAGCCTGAACAATGGGCATTTCTGCGTTTTTCGTATGGGCAGTTTTGAAAAGTTTTGGGGAGTGGAGGGGTTATGAGTATATATGGAAAAAAGTGCATATTTTCTGGAAGAATAAACGGAACCGGTGTATAATCTAGTGTGCTGACACGTTCAAATTTGAACTAAATCCGCAGGATATTGGCTCGATAGTGCATGTAAAAAACGCAGGCGATGCGGGCATCGTCGAGGCTTTTTGACATGCGCTCTCGAGCCAATAGACAAGGAGTTAGTTTGAATATGGACGTGCCGGTGCGCTAGGAAAGATAAGACCAAAAAGATGGAGGAATTGATGATGCACGCAAAAGAAGAGGAGAAGCTCCCGGTAAATCAGGAAAACCTCACATGGGAGGAGATCAGCACAGAACACATCGTTCAGAATGAATGGATTGATTTCAGGCGCTCTACATACCGTTTTCCGGACGGAAGTGTGTTTGAGCCCTTTTACAGCTACAGCCGCAGGGATTATGTGGTGATCGTGGCATCCGATGAAGAAGGAAATTATCTCTGTGTCAGACAGTTCAGGCAGGGAATCAAGGAGGTGACGACAGAATTTCCGGCGGGCGGCATTGAGAGAAAGGACGGGAAAGAGTACGGAAACGGTAAAGATGCCTGCGCAGCAGAGAATGCGCTTGAGGCGGCGAAAAGAGAACTTCTGGAGGAAACCGGCTATGAATCGGATGAGTGGAGATGGCTTCTTACCGTGCCGTCTAACGCTACGATAGCGGATAATTATGCGCATATCTTCGAGGCAAGAAACTGCCGTAAGGCATCCGATCAGAAGCTGGATGAAACAGAGTTTTTGCATGTCAGCAAGCAATCCGGCAGGGAGATTGAGGAGATGGTTTCAGGCGGCAGCTTTAAACAGGCGATTCATTGTCTGGCATGGCTGCTGACGCAGAGGGGATAAGAGGATGGAGCGATAAAAAATCTCCAGAGAATAGAATTATTACTGTGCAGGTTCAAAATGAAGGTGGTTTTCTTGGAGGAGTGTGTTTTTCATCACACTCTTCTTTGCGTATAAGGTATAAACGGCGACAAAGACAGATAAGAAAAATGCAATACGACAAGCAATTATAGATTTAGCCGTGGTGTATAGCCAAAGTCTTGCAGGTAAAGCGTTTCTATTGTGTATGGAGATGAGTTTTTCGAAGTATCCTATCCGATAGATCATTTTCTTCATCTTACAGGTGTGGAAACTGGGCTTTCAGCAAAGGGTTTCTATAAGAATGCTAAGAAGAGGAAACTTGCAAATAGTCAGTTTTTTTTGACGGAAGGCACTCATATGCTAATGCAAAGAAGAAATTGCCTTGATTAAAGAGATTGCCGGAGCTTACGAATGATCTGGTTTGCATTCTGAAGGATATGCAGACAGTGACAATTGCTTGTAGAAGACAAGCATAAAACAATTCCAGAAAGCATAAAGCACCTGATAAGCGATAGCTTTTATAGTAATGAAAATGAAAAAATTACATAAATTAAGGCTGTAGCATCGGGAAACTGGTGCTTTTTTGCACTAAAATATAGGGAAGGAGGGCTCGGTATAGAGGACTTACGGAATGACTTCTATTTCTATGGATGCTTCTATTGTTTCTCCATTGGGAGCGATGGCTGTTGCAATGACTTCATAAGTGCCGGTGTGTTCAAAATAAACTTTTTTATGCCATTTGCTTTCGTTTTTTTGCAATATATATAGAGTGTCTGCAAGTTTCGGACAAATGGCGTAACCAGTTCGCTTAGGGGGGTGCGACGATTCTGCATCTACGATGTATCTATTTCGGACAAACAGTGTGACTTTTCTTATGGCTGCATTTACCCTCTTTTCCAACTAAGAAGTTCGATGTCATGAGGCGAAAAAAATATTAAAAAGGCAGATAATAGAGAAAATTATGCTTTTGCGTAACAAAATATAGAAAAATGGAAAATTATAGTATACATTTAGAGAATATTGTGTTAAAATAGTAAAAAATAAATGCAATATACAATGCTTAAATTTATTGGCAACACTAGTGGACTCATTATTGAGGTGTGTTTGTGGGCTTAAGCTACAGAAATTGTGTAAAGAACAAAAACTGTAAGATAATAGCCGATTATTCGTTATACATAGGATACAAGCAAGCTATATGAGACTACGCTTACTTCAGTATACTTATAGCATTATCTGTCTTTTTCTGCGGATATATACTTATACTGCCCAATACTATCAAAGATTCCTGTTT
>JAFUZE010000135.1 GCA_017476765.1 Lachnospiraceae bacterium | reverse complement strand
TCTGCCGTGCATGAAAAGGGCATCATTCACCGCGACGTGAAGCCGGGCAATATCTTTCTCACGAAGGACGGAAGCGTTAAGCTGATTGATTTCGGAGCTGCCAGATACAGCCTCGGCAAGCAGAGCCAGAGTCTGGATGTTGTGCTGACACATGGCTTTGCGCCGAAGGAGCAGTACGCGCGGCGTGGGCGGCAGGGTCCCTATACAGACATTTATGCGTTTGCCGCAACCTACTATTATGCAATCACGGGAAAGACACCGCCGGATTCGGTGGAGCGTATGGACGAGGATGATCTGATACCGCCGGGGAATCTTGGCATTCATTTGCCGCGCCGGGCGGAGGATGCGCTGTTCACCGCCCTTGCGGTACAGGCTAGTGACCGGTATCAGAGCATGGCGGAATTTCAGACGGCTTTTGAAAAGGGTATGACCGATACGGCGACCGAAGATCTCGCAGACGACACGATAAGAAGAACAACTGTGCAGGAGAAGGTCGTCGGACAGGAAGTGCATTTTGCCCAAAAATCAGAGACGGATGTATCCGGTATGGAGCAGAGTGCGGTCGATTCCGGGCAGCGGGAGAGTGAGCAGATTCCGGCAGGACAGCATCAGGAAGAGAAGAAGAAAAAGATACAAAAAATAAAGGAATGGCTGAAAAAACCGTCGTCCAAAATCATCGCCGGCTGTGTCGCAGCTGCCGCAGTTCTCTTGGTGCTTGTGGGAATCTTCCGCTCCCAAAGCTCCGGGACAGAGTATGTGTATTTCGGAAGCTATCCGCAGTCCGAGGTAACCGATGCGGAGACGATTGCCAAAATTGACAGTGTGATTTTATCCTCCGGTGTCAACGGCGATGCCGGTGTGGATGTATGGGTGGATGAGACCAAGTATCGCAGAATCAAGGTAAGCGATACAAATAGCACGGGTAATTTCGGAAGCGACACCTATCGCTATTTTCAGTGGGAGCGCATCCGGTGGAGGGTGGTGTCTCAAAACCGTTCCACACTGTTTTTAGCTGCGGATGAGGGGCTGGACTGTAAGTGTTACAACGAGGAGGATGCCGAGATTACATGGGAGAAGAGTACTCTTCGCAGCTGGCTGAACGACAGCTTTTACAATACGGCATTTGACGAAAAGGAACAGTCTGCAATCGCAGAGCAGAAAGTAAAAAACAGCAAAAATCCGAGCTACGGAACAGCGGGCGGAAATCAGACGACGGACAAGGTGTATCTGCTCTCGTTTGCGGATGTCAAAAACGGATTTGGTAATCGCTCGGCTTCCGCAGGAAGGGTGCGCCGCCCAAGCAATTATTCCTATGCAAGAGGAGCACTGCAATCCGAGAGCGGTGCCTGCTCGTGGTGGCTGCGCTCACCGGGGGGCGTTACGCACATTGCGGCATATGTCAATTACGACGGAAATGCCGATAAGAACGGTTACGATGTGGACTCCGGCGGTGAAGCCATCGTGCCGGCTGTGCATGTGAAGCGTTCTACCGAGCTTTGGTCCACAACGGATCATGGGACGAGCGGCTCGGGCGGAGGCACGGCTGTAAGCGGTGATTCGGAGAGTGAATTGACATTATCGAGTACGCCGGTTGTAGAGAGCGGAACTGCCGGGGAAAATGTGAAATGGGTTTTGTATGAGGACGGTCTTTTACAGATCAGTGGCAGCGGGGCAATGGAAGATTTTGAAGCTCTGGAAGATGGCTCTATTTCCTTTCCGTGGTATGCGCGGATGGAGCAGATTGAGGAGATTGCCGTTACGGGCGACATTACTTATATCGGTCATTTTTCATTTGCAGGCTGCATCAACGTAAAGAGAGTGGGATTGTCGAAAAGTGTGACGGAAATAGGAAATGGTGCATTTCTCCTTTGTACGGGTCTGGAAGAACTCCTTTTATCGGAGCAGCTTACCAAAATAGGTACGGCTGCATTTGGATACTGTCCGGCTTTGAAAGCGGTTCATCTCCCGGATACGTTGGAGGATTTGCAGAGCTATGCATTTGCGGAATGCAGCGGACTGACCGAGCTTTCGCTTTCGGATTCCCTGACGGAGCTTTCGGATGGTGTTTTTGCGGACTGTGAAAGCCTGAAGAGTGTTACGATACCGGCGAATGTGAGTAAAATCGGCAACGAAGCATTTATGGGATGCAGCAGCCTGACCAAGGTTGACTATAGCAATGGCTTTGAGGTTGTCGGAGATGCATTCGCAGGCACATCGATGGAAAGTGAGATGGAACTGCTGAGCATCCGAACCCGGGCAGCAGACCTGGCAGCTCCGGTGCATCACTGTACGAAAAAAAGTGGCGGCTCGGACTATACCGATTGGGACTATGTATATTTTGGAAGCTATCCGCAGTCCGAGGTGACGGATGAGGAGCTGATTGCAGAAATCGAAAGTGAAATTACATCCTCCGGTGTCAAAGGCGATGCCGGTGTGGATGTGACGGTAAACGGTATAAAATACAGGCGAATCAGTAAAGGTGATACAACAAACATCCGGAAATTCGGAAGCAATACCTACCGCTATTTCCAATGGAAGCGTATAAAATGGAAGGTTCTTTCGAGGGATGGTTCTGACTTGTTTTTATTGGCTGATCTGGGACTGGACTGCAAGCGTTATAACGAGACAAGTACAGAGATTACATGGAAAGGCTGTACGCTGCGCAGCTGGTTGAATGACAGCTTTTATAATACCGCATTCAGTCCGGATGAGCAGGCGATGATTGCCGATAGTTCGTTAACTACGACGGCGAGCAATAAAACCACGGACAAGGTATTTCTGATGTCGACTGCGGAAGTGGAAAAACCTGCTTACGGCTTTTGTGAGGACTACAGCACTTATTCTGCAAGCAGATGGGTACAGCCGAGTGATTACTCTTATGCCAGAGGCGCTTCTACATATAACG
>JAFUZE010000134.1 GCA_017476765.1 Lachnospiraceae bacterium | reverse complement strand
TCCTGCAGGAGACGAAATCGCGTATGCAGGCTTCGATGACAAGTGCCGGGCATTCGGTCGCAGCGCTGCATGCAATGGCATCGTTCTCAGATCAGGCGGCGGTTCAGGAGCAGATTTCCGGTATCCCGTTCTACCGGATGATCTGTGAGACGGAAAAGGATTTTGCGGCTCGGAAAGCGGATGTGATCGCGAAATGCAAGGAAACACTTCAAATGCTGCTTTGCAGAGGGAATATGCTGGTTGACTATACGGGAACGAAAGAGGGGCTGGAGCTCCTTTATCGTGAGCTTGACGGCTTTGCAGAGTGCCTGCGTGACGACTTTGAGAGCGCGGAGACGCTTGTGGTGACGCATCCTGCGAATCGTGAAGCCTTCAAGACCTCCGCCGGTATCCAGTATGTGTGCCGCAGCGGTAATTTCCGCAGGAAGGGACTTGCGTATACCGGAGCGCTCCGGCTTTTGAAGGTACTGATGGGCTATGAATATTTGTGGAACGAGGTCCGTGTCAAGGGTGGAGCCTACGGCTGTATGAGCAGCTTCGGCAGGAGCGGGGACTGCTATTTTGTGTCCTACCGGGACCCGAATCTGAAGGAGACGATTGACACGTTTGAGAGGGCTGCGGACTTCGTGGAAAGCTTCGACGGGGATGAGCGCACGATCACAAAGTTTATCATCGGTGCGCTCAGCGAGTGGGATATGCCGAAAAACCCTGCTGCAAAGGGAAGCTATGCGCTCGGCGCTTATATGAGCCGTATCGAGTATGCGAAGGAGCAGAAGATCAGGGATGAGCTTCTGTCTGCGGATGCGGAAGGAATCAGGAAAACCGCGGCATATATCCGTGCTTTTCTGGAAAACGAGTCCCTGTGCGTGGTCGGAAACGAGGATAAGATTATGGCATCGAAGGAGCTCTTTGAAAACATCGGGAATTTGTTATAAAAGACTGTTGCGCATTGCGGAAGGCTTTGTGAAATTATAAATAGCAGGAAAACATGAAAAGGGAGGATACAGATGAAAAACAGGAGGAAAACAGGAGAAAAGAGAAGCAGGCAGACAATCGGCTGGCGGATCGGAGGTATCGCGCTCTCTGCCTTGCTGCTTGCGGGATGCGGAAGCTCCTACGACAACGCATCATATTCGGGGGCACGTGCGCAGGTCGATTCCTATAACGGGGAGTCCTATGCGACCGATGATGTGTATACGGAGGAAGCGGCATATGACTATGATGTGGATTATGATGACTATGATGACGATGCCCCGGGCAGCAGCTCGGGTGCGGAAAGTCTTGACAACACGTCGGCACAGTCAAACCGCAAGCTGATCAGGCGTGTCTCGCTCACCGCAGAGACGACGGAGTTTGAGGCACTCATTGCTAATTTGACCGAAAGGGTCAACAAGCTTGGCGGCTATATCGAAAACTCCGATATTTACGGAGGCGGCATTTATGACGGCACGGCGAAATCGGCGGAGTATACAATCCGCATTCCTAGTGAGAAGCTCGATTCCTTCGTGGATGCGGTCGCAGAGAGCTCGAATGTCACGCATAAATCGCAGAGCGCAGAGGATATCACGCTGCAGTACGTTGACGTGGAGAGCAAAAAGGAAGCGCTGCGCGTGGAGGAAAAGCGGCTTTTAGCGCTTCTGGAGGAGGCGGATTCCATCGAGTCGATCGTTACGCTGGAGAGCCGTCTGTCCGATGTCCGCTATGAGCTTCAGTCGATGGAGTCCAGACTTCGTACCTACGACAATCAGGTCGATTATGCGACGGTCAACCTTACGATCCGGGAGGTTGAGATTTATACGCCGGAGGAGCCGAGGAGCCGGTGGGAGGAGCTTGCGACAGGCTTTGTCGGCAGCATAAAGGGCGTAGGAAACGGAATTGTTGATTTTGTGATCGGCTTTATCATTGCGCTGCCGTATCTTGTCGTTTGGGGTATTGTGATTGCCGTGATTGTCTGGATTATCCGAAAGCTTATAAAGCGCAAAGCGGCAAAGAAGGAAAGGAAGCAGGCGCTTTTGCGTGAGCAGGAGGAAAAGAAGCAGGCGCTTTTGCGTGGGCAGGAGGAAAGAAAAAAGGAAAATGAATAACCAGACAAAGACAGGATTTGTGACGCTGATCGGAAGACCAAATGTCGGGAAGAGCACGCTGATGAACCGGATGATCGGGCAGAAAATCGCCATCACCTCCAAAAAGCCGCAGACGACAAGGAACCGGATTCAGACTGTGTATACATGCGGGGAGGGGCAGATCATTTTCGTAGACACTCCGGGGATTCACAAGGCAAAGAACAAGCTTGGCGACTATATGGTGAATGTGGCGAAAAAGACGCTTGGGGAGGTGGATGTCATCCTCTTTCTGGTCGAGCCCTCCGATTTTATAGGCGCCGGAGATCAGTATATTCTCAAGCAGCTTGCAGGCATCAGGACGCCGGTCATTTTAGTCATCAATAAAATCGACACGGTTCCGAAGGAGCAGCTTTTGCCGATCATCGACGCTTACCGGAAGGAATACGATTTTGCCGAGATCGTCCCGGTCTGTGCGACGAAGGGAACCGGAAAGGACGATTTGATCTCGACG
>JAFUZE010000133.1 GCA_017476765.1 Lachnospiraceae bacterium | reverse complement strand
ATTCCCTTATATTTCCTTAACTTTGCCATTCCGCTTCCTTTTCAGAGGTCCTTGATTGTTTTTTTGATTACTTTTATTCCGTTTTTCCTGTATTTGCGTATCATAAGGCACAAAAGCCGCTTCGCCGGGGCGCAGCGGCTCTCATACCTTCATCTCCTGATTTTATGTTATTTGGCGTTATCATTCACCCATTGTACCATCTGAGGCATTGCGATGTTCAGAGCCAGAATCAGGACAAAGATGAGCACGAAGCCGATAACGGCGTTCTTAAGAGCTCCTTTAGCTTTCTCACGTTCCTGAGGCTCGCCTGCCTTTGCAAACTTCACGCCAAGTACAACACAGTACAGGGCGCCTGCCGCTCCGACGATCGCAAGAAGCGGTCCCATAATGTTGTTTAAGAGTGCCACGATCGGGTTTGCGATACCGGAAAAATCTGCGCCGGTTGCGCCGCTTCCGTCAATGTCCGACGGATCCTGAATAGCTGCGTTTGCGGTGATCGGCATCATCATGATTGCCGTGCTTGCCATTGCTGCGGCTGCTTTGATTTTCGTTTTGATTGCCTGAGTAAGTTTTTTCATGATATTCCTCCTTGTTTTACCTTTTGGGTTGATTAGTCATTGGTTTATGATTCTGTTTTGCATTTTGCGCTTCGCTCATCCGGCGTTCCTTTTCTGCCTGAGCGGTCTTGTCTGCCGCTTTTTTCCCGAGCCGCGCCGTCAGACTGCCGTTTGCAATTCCCTCCTGAATCTCCGCGGGGGACCGGTTCCGGATCGCATCCTGCATCCGATAATCTTGGGCAAGCTTTGCAGTATCCTCCGCCTGATATCCCTCCGACACCAGATCCCTGCGGCATGCAAGTCTCCCGATCACGCCCTCCGCAGCAAGATAAGAAAGCCTCTGCAGCATCTCAGGATCTCCCCTTGCCACATGCCCCGTGCCCATCTCCCGAAGGCTCCTTTCGGCTTCCAGCCCTGTCTCGATCAGCCGCATCCTTTGTGCGGTCCTGCCAACCAGCTTCTCCGGAGCATTTGGAAGGAAGCTTGCGTTTTGAAGAATTTTTTTAATTCGATTGTCCAACGTCTGTTCTGCATTCATCTTCCGCTACCGTATCGCTTCCCTCGAGCTTTCCTCTCGCCATCTCCGCCTTCGGATACTTTTGCTTTCTGACCGTCACATAAGCTTTCCACCGGCTTGTTGTTTGTTTCGTTTCTACCCGTAATACCATAAAGCTCTCTGTTTGGTTGCAAAAAATTGAAACTTTTTAACTTCTTCTGTTTGGAAGCCGTGCACCCCATTGAGCTATATAAGCTATGCGAGATAGCGCTTTAACATCTTTCGTGCACGCATCAAATAGGACTTTACTGTATTTTCCGGCTTGCCCATCAGCTTTGCCACCTCACCCACGGAAAGGGACTGCATATAATACAGCTCAATCACGGTCTTATAATCGCCGTTTAACGCTTCAATCGCTTCCCGAAGATCCATTTTTTCTTCTAAGGAAATACCGTTTTCGGGCGTTGCCTCAACCTCATCATTCAGTTCCTCATAGTTTGTGCGATCCATGACAGCCTGCTTGCTGCAGTTGATTGCCACACGGATTAACCATGCCTTTCGGTGCTCCTCGCTCTCAAAGGTACGTTCCTTTTTGAACAGCCTCAGAAAGGTCTCACTATAAATATCCTCGGCGTCCTCCTTGTTCTTGGCATAACCTAATGCAATCCGGTAAACCATATCGCTATATGTACGCACTACCTCTTCCCCGTTCATAAACACCGCCTGTCCTCTTTCGTTTTTCACTGTAAAAAATGAAAGCATATCCCGCTGCTTCCTGCACACACAAATAATCCAATCGCATTATAATTTACCGCGTCCATCAAATGTCCAACAAAAAACCGACCTGCTTGGAATTTCTTTCAAAACAGGACGGTTTTTTACTTCATTTTTTACATATGTTTGATACGATCCGCATAAGCCTCGGTCACGCTGGCCCAGGAATAAGAACTCATGTATTCTCCCCGATAAGCATTGACAGCATCAATATCGCCATCAAGGAAACGGTAGAGGTCACAGTCCAGCTTTTCCGGACAGATCCTCATCATTCCGCTTTGCATCTCAAAGATTTCGTCGATACCGTATTCCTTCAGTGTAGTGCGGAGACTTCGGATGACTACATCCAACTGCTTCTGCATCGGACGGTCATACAGGATATCCCCCCACAGCACCGCAAACGCATTCGCCCTTGTGATACTGCTACCCCGCCTGTCCACCAGATAAGCCAACAGTTCCTTTGCCCTTGCACGCGGGAAGGCAACAGGTCTTCCGTCAACCAGAAGGTCAAATTCACCGAAGGTCTGCGCCTCAATATGGACAGGCGGCTTTTGCTGCCGTCTGCCGGAGAGCGCATAAGCCACCTCGGCAGCAAGACGCTCCCTGCTTACCGGCTTTAAGAGATATCCTGACGCATGGATCTGGAAAGCATCTACCGCATACTGCGCATAGCCGGTTAGAAAGAGAATTGCCGTATCCGGGTGCATCTCTTTGATCTTTGCCGCCAGCGTGATGCCGTCCATGTCAGGCATGTTAATGTCCAAAATGGCAATGTCCGCTGTATCCTCCTCGAGATAGCTCAGAGCGTCCCCCGCTTTTGTAAAGCCTTCCACCGCAGTAATCTGCGGCAGCTCCCGACATAGGGAAACTGTGAGTCCCAGGACCAGCTGTTCGTCATCTACGCATATAATTTTCAAGGCTTCCGCCTCCTCTCCCCTTTCTTGTCAGTTCACAGGTATTCCTACTCTGCGCCTGATGCGGATGCCGCTTCAGCCTGTGCCTCCAAAACGCAGTCAATCGCCAGTACGACAGCAAGTGCCATCGTTTCATCCGCCCGATCGGAGATGTCCAGTTCATAGCTGTCGCCCCATGAGAGCCACGCTTTGTGCAGCCGGACGATTTCTTCGCCCCTATCCGTGATCGTATAATCGTGATCGAGAATACTTCCCTTTACCTCCCAGCCCGGACCTTCGATCACATATTTGGATTTCAGCAGCGAAAACTTTTTTACGATCTCCGCTACCTGTTCCCCGTTCATAAAGACAAAAAACTTCGGCCGAAACGACAGGAGCTTCTGCTTAATCATTGCGATCTCATTCCCGTACATATCCTTGATATGCAGCTTCTTTCCTCCGACAACGATCGCATCACCCTCCACAAAGTAACAGTCCTCCTCCGCCTCATTCTTCACCGTGAACTGTTCCTTCCACGAGAAGAGCTTCTGCTTCACATAGAGCTTTTTCATTTTGTATCTCCTCCTTTTCCTTCACGTTACAGCCACATCCGCCCCGCATAGGATTACGGAAGCTCGTGCGGTTCTTCTCCCGATATCTGATATTTTGTGATTTCGAGATCGT
>JAFUZE010000132.1 GCA_017476765.1 Lachnospiraceae bacterium | reverse complement strand
GAAATTTCGAAGATTCTGCAAAAGCTCGGATTGGAAGCGTTTGCAAACCGGCATCCGATGTCGCTCTCGGGAGGACAGAAGCAGCGCACAGCCATTGCAGGCGCCGTTGTTTCGGACAGGGAGCTTGTCGTCTTTGACGAGCCGACAAGCGGTCTGGATTTAAAGCACATGGCGAAGGTCGGCGAACTGCTTTTGCAGCTTCGCAGGATGGGACGGACGGTACTTGTCATTACGCACGATTATGAGCTCATCGCCTGCTGCTGCAGCTATGTACTGCATTTGGAGCATGGGCAGGTGCAGGAGCAATATGTGCTGGATGAAGAGGGAATGGGAAAGTTGAAGGACTTTTTTAAGGTTTCGTAAGAAACAGAAGCAGAGCGGGGACAAAGGTTCACACGAGTTTGAAATCAGGAGGGAATATAGGATGAAGCAAAAAAACTGGATTGGTATTGTATTTTCCTTTGCCTCACAGTGCAAGGGGAAAATCGGTTTATCGGTTCTTTGTGCGGTGCTCAGCGTAGCCGCCGGTCTTGTTCCGTATGGGAGCGTATATCAGATCATTACGGCGTTTCTGAGCGGCACAGTGGTTATGGAGGAAATTGTCCGCTGGTGTCTGATCGCAGCCGGTGCCTATGCGCTGCGCTTTTTCTTTTATGGCGTTTCGACGATGCTGTCGCATATCTCGGCTTATACGATCTTGGAGAATATCCGGCTCACTCTTGCAGAGCGGCTGATGAAGGCGCCGCTCGGGACGATTCTCACCGAATCGGTCGGAAAATTAAAAAATGTGCTCGTAGACCGGGTGGAGACGATCGAGCTGCCGCTGGCACATATGATTCCGGAGTGCATTTCGAATCTGATGCTTCCGATTGCGGTATTTATCTATCTGGTATGCGTGGACTGGCGGATGGCATTATCGATGCTCATCACAGCTCCGATCGCATGTATTGCATACGGCATTATGATGAAAAATTTTAATCAGCAATATGCCGACTACATGGAGGCGAGCAACGAGGTAAACGGCGTGATTGTCGAGTATGTGGAGGGAATCGAGGTCATCAAGGCATTCGGCAGGTCGTCGAGCTCGTACGAGAAATTTGTGAGGGCGGTTGAGTCGTTTAAGGACTATACCTTAAAGTGGTACCGGAGCACCTGGAAGCTGATGAATTTCGGGAATGCCGTGCTGCCGTCAACATTTCTGGGGACGCTGCCGGTCGGCATGATGCTGTACCGGGAGGGGACGCTCTCGCCGCAGGACCTGGTGATCTGTCTGATTTTATCGCTTGGAATCGTCGGTCCGCTGATGAACTTTACGACGTATATCAATGAAGCAAAGACGGTCGAGTATGCGGTATGCGATGTCGATCGTCTGCTCCACGTGCCGGAGCTGACAGGCGCAGAGCAGCCGGTCGTTTTAAAGGATTACGGCATCCGGTTTGAGAAGGTATCCTTTTCCTACGATGGGGAGAGCGGCAGGCAGGTTCTTAAGGACATCGATCTGGAGATTCCGGAGGGTTGTTTTACCGCACTCGTAGGACCTTCCGGAGGGGGAAAGTCCACGATCGCCCGTCTGATCGCCCGTTTCTGGGATGTGACGGAGGGCACAATCCGAATCGGCGGGGAGGACATCCGAAGGCTCCCGCTTACGCAGCTGTCTGATCTCGTCAGCTTTGTGACGCAGGATAACTTTTTGTTCCACGATTCCATCAAGGAAAATATACGGCTCGGTAAACCCGGGGCGACGGATGAGGAGGTCTATGCGGCGGCAAAGGCAGCGTGCTGCCACGAGTTCATATCCGCGCTTGAGCATGGATACGATACGCCTGCGGGAGATGCGGGCGGCCGTTTATCCGGAGGGGAAAAGCAGCGTATCTCGATTGCCAGAATGATTTTAAAAAACGCACCGATCGTCATTCTCGATGAGGCGACCGCCTTTACGGATCAGGAAAACGAAGAAAAAATCCAGCAGTCCATTGCGGCGCTCACAAAAGGCAAGACCCTGCTCGTCATCGCACATCGCCTGTCCACGATCCGGCATGCCGACCAGATCATTGTGCTTTTGAACGGACAGGTGCAGGATTCCGGCTCACACGATAAGCTGCTTGCGGAAAATGCGCTCTACCGGTCGATGTGGGAGGCGCATATCGGAGCGAAAAACTGGTTTGCAGGATCTGAGAAAGGGGGGAGATAAGCGATGTTTCGAATTGCTAAGCGATTGATTGCGTGGACGGGCGCATATAAAAAACGTATCTATATCGGTTTTGCGTTTGCATTCTTTTACAGCATTTTTACCGCACTTCCGATTCTGCTGGCATCGGAGGGCTTAAGTCTGGTGCTGGCGGATCAGCAGGCACAAGCGCCGCTCGAGACAGCAGACATTGCGAGATTGGCAGTCTTTATGGTTCTGGCTGTACTGGGACGCTTTTTGTTTTCCTATCTCAGAGCGGTCACGCAGGAGAGCGTCGGCTATGAGATGGCGGCGGATGAGCGTATCCGGCTAGGGGATGTTTTAAAACGCGTTTCTCTCGGCTTCTTTTGGCAGAAAAATATGGGCGAGGTGTCCGGCGCGGTGACGACGGATTTATCCTTTATGGAAATGTTTGCGATGAATATGCTCAATACGGTCGTAAACGGCTTGATCACGACGGCAGTTCTCCTTGCGTTTCTCGGTTTTTACTGTCCGCCTGCCGGACTGACTGCGCTTTGCGGCCTGCTGCTGTCTGTCCTTTTTTTGCATCTGCTTGAAAAAAGGAGCCGCAAAAACGCACCGCTGCACCAAAAGGCACAGGATGACATGGTTGAGGCTTCGATTGAGTACCTGCGGGGCATGCAGGTTGTGAAGGCATTTCGGCAGGAGGGGGTTGCAATAGAAGGAATCCGCAATGCCTACAGAGACAGTAAGCAAATCAACATCCGCATTGAGACGGAATATATGCCGTATAACTGCCTTCATCTGCTCGTATTGAAGCTGGCCTCGGTCGGAATTGTCGCAGTCTCTGCGCAGCTGACCTTTCTGGGCAGGATGTCCCTTCCGACGATGCTGATGATGGATCTGTTCTCATTTATGATTTTCAGCAATGTTGAAATTCTAAGCAGTGCTGCCCATGTGCTGGAGATCATAGATGCAACGCTCGATAAGCTTAAGAGAATCGAGAAGGCGGAGAGAATCGACGAGGGCGGAGAGGATATCACGCTCTCTTCCTATGATATACAGTTTCGGAACGTATCCTTCGCCTACGATGCAAAGCCGGTTCTTCGGAATGTCAGCTTTACGATTCCGCAGGGAAGCGTGACGGCGATTGTCGGTCCTTCCGGCAGCGGCAAAACGACGATCTGCAATTTGCTTGCAAGGTTCTATGATGTAAACGAAGGTGCGGTTACCGTCGGCGGCTGCGATGTCAGGGAGATGACGTGTGACAGCCTGCTTCAGAATCTTTCGATGGTGTTTCAGAAGGTATATCTGTTTCACGATACGGTCGAGAACAATCTGCGCTTCGGAAATCCGGATGCCACGCGCGAGGAGGTGGTGGAGGCGGCGAAGAAGGCGCGCTGCCATGATTTTATTGTGCAGCTTCCAAGCGGTTATGACACGGTCATCGGCGAGGGCGGCTCTACGCTGTCCGGCGGTGAAAAGCAGCGCATATCAATTGCAAGAGCGATTTTGAAAAATGCGCCGATCGTCATTCTCGATGAGGCGACCGCAAGTGTTGATCCGGAAAACGAGCATCTGATTCAGCAGGCGATCAGTGAGCTGACCGAGAAAAAGACGGTCATTGTCATTGCACACCGTCTGGCAACGATCGAGCATGCCGACCAGATTCTCGTTCTCGAGGAAGGACAGCTTGTGCAGAGGGGAACCCATGAGCAGCTCAGTGCGCAGAGCGGGCTCTATCAGCGCTTTCTTCATATCCGCAGGCAGGTCGAGGACTGGAGCATCGCATGATGAGGCTTCACTACTCAGTGAATGCGCAGTGAGCCGTAAAAAGTAACGAGAATGTTTCTCTAAAAGCCGAAATTGCCTCCCGGGTGGTTGTACTCTCAAAAAACGTCTGCTACAATAAGGGCGGTTTTAAGAACAACCGATGATGTGTGAGATGCTTGCGAAGCTCCCTTGTTATTTCGTATCTATCTGTTATGGGGATGCTAGGTGTTTAGGAGGAAAGAGGTGTATATACAGATGATGACATTGTTAAAAGGTTTGCTGCTCCCGTTTGCGGGTACTTCACTGGGGGCAGCCTGTGTATTTTTTATGCGAAAACAGATGGATGAGCGCGTGCAGCACGCCCTGACGGGCTTTGCCGCAGGTGTCATGGTGGCGGCATCGATCTGGAGCCTGCTGCTTCCGGCTATGGAGCAGTCGGAGACGATGGGGCGCTTTGCGTTCGTCCCGGCGTTTGTCGGCTTTTGGATCGGCATTTTGTTTCTGCTTCTGCTCGATACGGTAACGCCCCATCTGCATATGAACAGCGACAGGCCGGAGGGACCGAAGAGCCGTCTGCAAAAGACGACAATGCTCGTTTTGGCGGTTGCAATCCACAACGTTCCGGAGGGAATGGCGGTCGGCGTTGTTTTTGCGGGCTGGCTGTCCGGCAATTCCGGGATAACCGCGATGGGTGCCCTTGTGCTTTCCATTGGAATTGCCATTCAGAACTTCCCGGAGGGTGCGATTATTTCCATGCCGCTGTGTGCGCAGGGAATGAGCAAGGGAAAAGCCTGCTTGTGGGGAATCCTGTCAGGGGCGGTGGAGCCGGTTGCGGCAGTTCTGACGATCTGGCTGTCCGGGCTTATGATTCCGGTGCTGCCGTACTTACTCAGCTTTGCGGCAGGTGCCATGCTGTATGTAGTCGTGGAGGAGCTGATTCCCGAAATGTCGGCAGGTGTTCATTCCAATGTCGGAACGGTTTTATTTTCCGTCGGGTTTTCCCTGATGATGGTGCTGGATGTGGCGCTTGGATAATCGAAAGAAAATATAGGGCATCGGGAGCGTACGGAATACGAGATGCAGGATTAAGCGATTGCCCTAAACAATGAACGGGGTTTGAGTTTCCCCATTTTTAAAAGCTCCATGCCCCACAATCCTCTATCTTAAAGTGTTCAAAGAGATTTGAAGTGCTATACTAATGTTGTTATATTCGGGAGTTTCACGTAGAAGATAACGGAGAGGTCACAGAACGGAGCGCTCGGCACATCGGAAAGCAGCTCTGCATTACGCTCCGTGTTCACCACCTTAAAGCAAATCTTGTCCTTTATACGCTCGTAGTCCGTGAAGATACCCGTATCAAGCCTACCAGGTTTCCAGGAAAAATATATACGGATATTTCATACATAACGGTTCATCTTTTGCTTGAATAATTCACGCTTGCGTGATAAGATAAAAGTATGATTTTGGAGGTATGCTATGGCAGTAAGTTATAAGAAATTATTTCATCTTATGATTGAAAAAGACATGACAAATGCGGAATTACAAAAACAGGCTGGATTTTCTGCAAATATCATTACCAGATTGAAACGCAATGGCTATATCTCTCTCGATAGCGTTGAGAATATCTGCCGTGTGATGGACTGTGGAGTAGATGATATTCTTGAATTTGTGCCAGACGAAAGGAGCGGGGCATCGCATGATTGATACCTCGTAATAATAAGGCGTTGGTTATTCAATATTTATATGAAAGTTACGGAGAAGAAAAGGTAACTGGTGTTGACGATGATGTAGTTCTTTTCAATCAATACCTATATGTGCTTCATGAACATACGGATTTTTCATCTGAAGAAAATTCAAGTTATCCTATTGTGGTGTTTTTGGCACATTTTGGATTGGAAGAAATTCGATGCTTTGTCGAAAGAGTTCGGAAAGGGTTGGAAACGTCGAAAAAGAAGGAGTTTTCTATAGTCGGCACTATGAGAAATACCATAAGAAATTATGGCATTGTATTTACGGCAACAGAACAGGGAGAAATGATTGCATCTGAAAAACTGATAGAAACGATATATGAGACCCAGCCAGTAACGGAATTGCTCCAAGTAGCCACGAGCTGGGTCAATAGTACAGAATATAGAATAGATTTTATGTATTGGTCAAAAATGAATATGAATTGATTGGAGGAATCGCACTATGACAAACACACAGGCATGGGATTATGCAGTAGGCATGATAAAGGTGGACGGTCTGGAGCCGACACCGGAATTTAAGGAATACATTGAAAAGGAAAAGCGTGGAGAGGTCACGATGGCTGACATCAAGCAATACCTTGATAAGAAATATAAGGTGAAAGAGGATGCGGTAAATGCGTGACATCTATCTGTATGAGGATTGCGATGTCCTGAAAAATCTGCTTGGCATTAAGGATATGAAACTCCTTAACGATGCAGAGGCGGACTATGTGACATACCGCCTGAAAGAGATTGCGATAAATCCATTGCCGGGGGATTATGACTACTCTCATCTCCTGCAAATGCACAAATACATCTTTCAGGATATGTACGAATGGGCAGGACAGCAACGCAAACTGAATATATACAAAGAAGAGCCTGTATTGGGTGGATTATCCGTTGACTATTCGGATATGTTTAATATTCCGAGGGATGCGGAGCGTGCATTATCGGAAATGCGGGAGAAGCCCTGGGCGGATATGGATACGCACGAAGCGGCCATACAGTTTTCGGATTCGTTTGCGAAGCTCTGGCGAGTACATCCTTTCAGAGAGGGTAACACCAGGACAACCGTTACTTTCTGCTGTCAGTATGCGGATAGCGTGGGTCTGAATCCGAACAGAGAGCTGTTTGAGGATAATGCACAATATGTCAGGACTGCCTTAGTTGCCTATAATGCTGTCTTTGATGATATGGGAGATATTTCAAAGCCGGAATATCTCATACGGATTGTTGAGGATGCCATCACAAGAGGTAGCCGCAAGCAATAAGAAGCATCCGATTACATCATAGTTACATGGAAGGACTGCCGGAATGGATTTTGAGAATAAGAATATCTTGATACGAGAGTATTTTGAGACATTAAACAAAAAGAAAGAAGAAATGGCTTCATCCGGCAACTTCACGGAGGATGAAATCAAAGACTGGGAAGATAAGTTCTTTGCCCTGCAATACTCTGCTGAAGCATAATAAGGCATCACGTACTCCAAATACCGATGCAGAAAAAATGAAGCAAACTGCTCTATTTGATAGCTTACGGAAATTGAGGTCTTTACGGGTAAGCATCACGGAAGGAAATCATGAGTTTTGCGTTCGTATGTTAGAGGGGAATTTTGCCAAAAGCGATGACGGAAAATTATGCTTCGTATTAGATAAGCGTCCTGTCTTATATGATTATGCAGATTCGGTTAATCGCAATCATATTATGGAAGTAGATTTAGATTCACTCTGTGCGACACCGGGGAAAAAAGACAAGTACACATTCCGATATACAGTGTGATATTCTCTTTCAGAGAACGGGCAATCTCGCTTAAGTGCAGTTTATTTCCCGCAAGTATGCCATAGATCATCTGATGGACAAATTTCTCCTGCGGACGTTTGAGACCTCTTGAAATCTTTGCAGAAAATTTAGTTAAATCTCTTTTAATTTCGTATCCTAATCTGTTATAATTAACCTAAATTATTCACGGAATTGTGCGCTTACTATTTAGCACATATCCATAGTCTTGAATCCACTCATAGTGCCTCGTTATGTCGGGGAGTTGCCCCCAAAAGGGTAGACTATCCCTATACATTGATAAAAGGTCATCTGT
>JAFUZE010000131.1 GCA_017476765.1 Lachnospiraceae bacterium | reverse complement strand
TGTGAAAGATTCGTGAAGAATCGCAAGGAGATTTGTGAATTCCCACAAAAATCCTTAAAATCTACGCTTATTTACGGAATTTCACAGAGCAGTCTCCGGCTTTCGGCATCGTAATAATATGCGTGATCGGACAAAAATTCCTCCGCTTCCACCTGGGTTTCGTTGACATCGCGTACCATCTGAGACAACTCCTCCATTGATACGGCATTTTGGGCAGGAACGAGAATAACCTCATGAATACTGCTCGGCAGAAGGAAAAAGCTTCCTTTACAGGATTTGGCAAAATCATCGAGAACCTTCCGATACAGAATGACACTCGCCCCGTTTAATCGGTGTACATTTGTCAGAATATACATCGGAATCACCCCGCTTCCTTCCTCGCGCATGATTCTCTCGCACTCCTGTTTTTCCTCCTCGCTCATAACCGTCTGAATCATGGTCTTCATATCGGTCAGTTCACACGGAAACAGCTTCGGCGTATTTCTTCTCGCCCACCTGAATACCTCGCTCTTTTCGACCTTCCACATTTTCAGATGCTGTGTATAGATCGGAATCGCCGCATGCCCGCCGCGCTCCGCCGACAGATGGCAGTAAAATACGACCGCCAGATCCAGATACCGCTCGTAAGGCATCTGCGCAAGCCGCTCCTTATTCCGATCGTAGTTCACGAGCCTGAATACAATCCTGCTTTTTACCTGTTCAAACTCTGTAAAGAAACCGAAATCCTTATCATCCGTCATCACAAGCTGCCGGTGCTTGTCTAAAATCTCGTTTGCGATCTCCTCCATGCTGCTTCCCGCCCGAAGCCTTCGGTAATACTCATCGAGATAAATCGTAGGGATGATCTTACCTCCCTTTCTGACAATGCAGATTCCGATCAGCGTTACGCCGTTATTCTTCGGCACCTTCTGGATATGTACCGTTTCATCATCCTGTACCATTTTACTCAGTGTAAGCTCTAATTGTGTGATGAACTCTTCATATTTCATATGCGTTTTTCTGTGCAGATGTGCACAGCCTTTCTACCTGTTCGAGATTTGTGATTCGCAGCAGCCGAAAAAGCATCCCTGCCCTTTTGCAGCTGCTTTGATGGGTATTCAGAGTTGAAAAAAGAAAAGACAATAGGAAACCTCCTACTGTCTTATAAGCTTACGATATTCACATATGCACAATCCGGAGCCGCCCCCAAACAGAATGATTCGAAAAAGGCGGGCTGCCGTTTTCGATGCAATCCGTTTTATACTCTGGACAGATATTCACCGGTTCTTGTATCAATCTTGATGACATCTCCCTGATCTACAAAGAGCGGAACATAGACGGTTGCGCCTGTCTCAACAACTGCCGGCTTGGTCGCACCTGTCGCCGTATCTCCCTTGAAGCCCGGCTCCGTCTCCGTAATCTCCAGTTCCACGAATAGTGGCGGATCAATGGCAAATACACTTCCGTTGTGGGAGCATACCTTAACCATCTCATTCTCCTTCACGAACTTCAGGGCATCACCGACCGTATCTGCGTTCAACGCGATCTGGTCGTACGTTTCCACGTCCATAAAGTTATACAAATCACCATCTGAATACAAGTATTGCATATCTTTTCTATCGATACGTGCTTGCGGGCATTTTTCTGTCGGTCTGAATGTTTTCTCAACGACACCGCCGCTCTTGATGTTTTTTAACTTCGTCCGAACGAATGCGGCACCCTTGCCTGGCTTTACATGCTGGAACTCAATAATCTGATAAATATTGTTGTCCAACTCAATGGTAATACCATTTCTGAAATCACCTGCAGAAATCATATTTACTTCCTCCTAAATATTCCTCGTTATCATTCTATAATAGTTTATAATAAAAATCGATAAGTTTCAACCATTTTTTATCAATTCATCAATCGCCGTCAGATAGCCCTTTAATCCCTGTCCGTAAATCTGGGCATCACAGGCATCCTTCGTCACCGAATGTCTGCGAAACTCCTCCCGCTTGGTGATATCCGTAATATGGATTTCGATCTTCGGCATCTGCACGCTGGCAAGCGCATCCCGAATTGCATAGCTGTAATGGGTAAACGCCCCCGGATTGATCACAATTCCCTCCGTTCCGTCAAAATAAGCGTCCTGAATGCGGTCAATGATCGCGCCCTCGTGGTTACTCTGAAAAACCTCGATCCGGCAATGCTCCTCCTCGCCCTTTTTTGCAATCATCTGAAGTAATCCGTCATAGTCGCAGTCACCGTACAGCTCCTTCTCCCTGATACCTAAAAAGTTAATGTTCGGTCCGTTTATCACTAATATTTTCATCAGACACCTCTCTTTTCCATCTCTTCGATCTCATCCAAAATCTCTTCTATGCTTTTTTCATCCACCGTCAGAATCTCGTCCGCACAGCTTTCATAGACCGGATTTCTCTGCGCAAGCATCTTACAAATCCTTTCAAACGGATCCTCACCGCGCAGAAGCGGTCTTGTCGTATCGCTTTTCACCCGCTCATAAATCGTGTCCGGTTCCGCCTTTAAATAGATGCAGCTGCCCAGCCGCCTTAACAGCCGTCTGTTTTCCTCGCGAAGCGGAAGCCCGCCGCCTACCGCAATCACATAATCCGTCTTTTCCCGCAGCAGTTCCCTCAAATATTCCGTCTCCATATCACGGAAGGTCTTTTCCCCATGCTTTTCAAAGATTTCGCTGATCGTACACTTTTGCTTCATCTCAATCTGTTTGTCCGTGTCAAGAAAAGGTTTCCGCAGGCGGTACGACAGCTTGCGCCCGACCGTGCTTTTTCCGCATCCCATATAGCCAATTAAAATTACACTTTTCATCGTTTTTCACCTAAGTCCAAATATATCCTTTCTTTTGTCCGGATACCTAGTGTGCTGACACGTTCAAATTTGAACTAAATCCGCATCGTCGAGGCTTTTTGACATGCGCTATCGAGCCAATAGACAAGGAGTTCGTTTGAATACGAATGTGCCCGTGCACTCGTGTAGCGCAACGCCCCTTCACTGCGCCAGCTCCGCCTTCATCCTGACAAGTACCTCCTGCGCCAGCTCCCCCGGCACCTCACATGCATTCCAGAGCTCATACGCGATAATTCCCTGATACAAAAGCATCTTAAGACCGTTCATCGTCCGTTTGCCCCGCGCCTTTAAAAGCTTCATGAACCGGGTTGTCTCCGGATTGTAGATCAGATCCACGCCGGTCTTGATCAAATCATAGAACTCCTCCGCCTCAAGAACGACATCGTCACAGTTCGGATAAAGCCCCACGCTCGTCGCCTGAACCGCAACATATTCCTTCCCCGGCAGCGAGGAAAAATCCGATAGTGCCATCGGAATCAGTACTTCCTTGCCAAAAAGTCCGTTGACCTCATCTGCGACCGCCCTTGCTTTCTCCGGCGAACGGTTCAGCATGTAAATCTCCTTTGCCTTGTGGGTGGCGCACAGCATCGCAACCGCCCTTGCCGCCCCTCCCGCTCCGAGAATGAGCACAGACTCGCCCTCCACATCGATTCCCTCCGAGCGCATCGCGCGGTAAAGCCCCGGCATATCCGTGTGATATCCTTTCAGCCTGCCCTCTCCCGTCGGCACAATCGTATTGACTGCGCCAATCTTAGCTGCCAGCTCATCCATCTCATCGAGATACGGAATGACCGCACTTTTGTGGGGAACGGTCACATTGACGCCCGCAAGGTGCAGCGCCCTGATTGCGGACACCGCCTGCTCCACCTGCTGATCTTCCACCCGAAAAGGCACATAGACAAGATTATGTCCCATACTCCGGGCTAGTGTATTATGTATGACCGGCGAGAGCGTGTGCTCCACCGGATTTCCAAAAAGACCGCAGGTTCTCGTTTTGCCGTCAATCTTCATTCTTTGCACATTCCTTCCTGTAAAAATATAGAACGATTTTTTCCAGATATCTCTTCAGAACAATCTGGATTTCTTCCTTCTTGTCGATCGGTTTGACCAAAATCGTGCGGATTCCCGCTTTTTTGGCACCCCAGACATCGGTGAAGAGCTGATCACCGATAAACAGTGTCTGCTCCTTTGTCGTCTGCATCCGCTCCATCGCCCGGATATAATTTTTCACAGACGGCTTTCCCGCCTTATAAATGTAGCCGGTCGCTTCGATCTGTTCAAAAAACGACTTTACGCGAGGTTCCTTGTTGTTGGACAGAAGCATCGTCTTGTAACCGATTTTTTTCAGACGCGCAAAAAGAGCAATGCATCTGTCGTCCGCCCTGACTCCATGCTCCACCAGTGTATTGTCAATATCAAAAATAATCGCCCGGCAGCCCTGCTCATACAGCCCTTCAAAATCAATCAAATAGGTACTGTCCTCGCAGATATCCGGATAAAAACGCTTTAACATGCCAGCCTCCTATGCTCACTTCCTCTATCATAAAATACACCTTGCCGTTTTGGCAAGGTGTATCTTTATTTTTCATCAAATGTATTCGTTATGATTCACTCCGCAAAATTCTGATCATTTCATGAGCACAACGCCGTCATCGCTGCTGAACACGGTATCATTTCCGCCGACGAAGGTCTGATACTGCTGCAGTACCGCATCCTTCTGCATATCGGAAACTGCCTGCATCACGTCGAGATTTTCGAGAGCGCTGTCCTTTCCTATGTATCCGTAATCATCACCGGTATTAAATGTCAGCGAGAGATTCTGAAGGTCTGCCTTTCGGGACGCTTTCTGCTCCTGCTGCTCCGGTGCCTCCTGCACGCTTGTAAGGGAAGCCGATGAATCCGCAATCGTATTTTGCTGTTGCCCGCGCACCTCCTCGACCGAGACAACCGGTATCTGTCTCGCCGGATATGCCTGATAAAGACCGCCAAACTGTGAAATACCCTGTATACTCAAATCCATCACCTCCGGTTTTTCCGCTGCTATAACATTTATCGGCACGCATCGTCAAAACCTTTAGGCGTTTTATACTTTTTGCCCGGCAATTTCTACCAGTCTCGCCGTGTAATCACTCTTCGGATTGCGAAAGACCTCCTTCGTCTCCCCCTGCTCGACAATTCTGCCCTCCTTCATGATCAGCACATGCCGGCACATCATACTGGCAACGCGAAGATCATGCGTGATGAACAGAATCGTCAGTCCCATCTCCTTTTGCAGCTTAAGCAAAAGCTTTATGATCTGTGCCTGTATCGTCACATCCAGTGCGGAGACCGGTTCGTCGGCGATGAGAAGCTCCGGCTCCTGAATGAGCGTCAGGGCAATGCAGACTCTCTGCCGCTGCCCTCCGGATAATTCCCTCGGATAATGCTCCATATATTTTTCCGAAAGACCAACCTTTTGCAGCATATTGACCGCCTCCTGCCGGATATGCTCTCTCGTCTTTGCCCCTGCCTTTTTGTGGGACATCCGATAAGCCTCCTGAAGCAGCCAGCCGACTTTCCTTGCAGGGTTTAGTGAGCTGTACGGATCCTGAAAGATCATCTGAGGATGCGCCGCATGTACGACCGCCGTTCCCTCATAGTCCTCAACCATATGAAGGAGCGTCTTTACGAGCGTTGTCTTGCCGCAGCCGCTCTCTCCCAAAATCCCGAAGATTTCGCCCTGCTCTACCGAAAACGACAGATCATAGCCCACCTGACGGCGAACCTTTCGAAACGGATGCTTCCGATCTCTCTCATCATAGTAGATATTCAGCCGCTCCACCTCCACGATGGTTTTCCCCGGCTTCTCTTTTTTTTCTGCTTTTTTGACTGTGCTCCTGCCGTTTCCTTCTATTTTCTTTCCTGTGATGTTCTCTTTTTCTCCTATTTTTTTGTCTGTGATCTTCTCTTCGCTTTTCTCCATCTTTTTCTATGCTTTTCCCTATCCCTATCTCTATCTCGTTCCCTATCTCGTTCCCGGTCCGTGATTGCTGCTTCAAATGACGAGTCTCGGAACTGCACGGATCAGCTCCTTTGTGTATTCCTCTGACGGATGCTCAAAAATCTCTGCCGTCTCTCCCTGCTCGACCACATAGCCGTTTTGCATGACAATCACTCTCTCACAGAGCTTTCTGACTAAGCTCAGGTCATGGGAGATAAACAGGATGCTCGTTCTGTTCTTTCGGCAAAGCCGCCGCAAAAGCTCGATGATCTGCTCCTGAACCGTCACATCGAGTGCCGTCGTCGGTTCATCGGCAATCAAAATTTTAGGGGTCATAATCATCGCAGACGCAATCATGACACGCTGCCGCATACCGCCCGACAGCTCATGAGGATACTTCTCGCAAAGCGCCTCGGGATCTCTCAATTCCACATCCCGGAGCATGGCAAGCACTTTCTCCCTGCGCTGTTCCTTCGTCAGTGCTGTGTGAAGTCTCAACCGCTCCTCCACCTGCCTGCCGATTTTCATCAGCGGATTTAAGGAGGTCATCGGCTCCTGAAACACCATCGCAATCTCCTTGCCCTGTATCTGCCGCAGCCTTGATCTCGGACATGTCAGCAGATTGTTGCCGTCATAGAGAATCTCGCCCCTTTTTTGCAGGTCGCCGCGGTGCAAAAGC
>JAFUZE010000130.1 GCA_017476765.1 Lachnospiraceae bacterium | reverse complement strand
GCCAAACGGTGTGGACAGATAGCCGTTGAACGTATCCGGAATCGTCAGAACACCTCCCGGCAGAGAGCCTGTCGAGCTGTAGCCGACAATAACCGCAGCTTTTTCCGAGCTGTTCGGACGATTTACATAGACGAACTGAAAGCCCTCCTCCGACTCATAGACTCTCTCCTGCGCCACACCATTGGCATCATTGTTCGTATTGAATTTCGGCATATTGTCCTCCGCATCCGTCAGCGTCACGAGCGTTCCTCCATCTGCCGTGTTCGCCTGCAGATTCTCGACCGGAATTGCGGCAACCGTGATAGACGAGATCATAAAGATTGCGGACATCGTCGTGCAAACGGCCCTTTTCAATTTCCGATTCATTCTTCTTTTTGTTTTCTTAACAGCCTTCTTGGTCATGTTCTTCTCCTTCTAAGATACTCTTTTTGCCACTACTACAAATCTGGCATCGTTCTCCCCATAGTCGCAGGTCGACAGCGTCAGCAGCTGGTCGCCGTACTGTGCCGTAACTCCCGTATCATACAAGGACAGCTTTGCCATCTCCTGCATGTCCGAGTTAAATTCCTGCTCCGAAAGTGCGTCAATGAACTGGTAATACTTAAATGTGATCTCCTCCTCATAATAAATTTTGGAATTGAACACATACATCACTTCATAGCTTCCCTTTTCATAAATCGTGTCAAACTGTATGTATCTGTGCTTCTTATAATAGCTCTCACTCTTATATTTTTTCAGATTCCCGAACATCTGTCCGGACTTCATATGATGACCGTAAATGATAAAATTGGTGCTCGGCTTTAGGATATCGCAGTCCTTATCCATAAAAAGCGTACCGTTCTTATCATATTCCTGATTGATATTGTGATCCAGATAATATTCATTGTCACTCGTCTGCATCACCGGATAGTCAATATTAGTATCGTCAATTTTGAGCCATCCGATTAGGTTTTTGTTCTTATTATATAAAGTTTTATATTCCTCGAGCAGTTCATAGACCTGCTCCTGCGGTGTATCCTTATGTACGACAACCTCGGAAGTCATCATCGCATTTAACGTATCATTCTCCTTCAGCTGCGCAAGCTGCCGTGCCTCATTGCGGGCTTTTGTCGTCATGTAGCTGTAGTAGCCGAAATAGCCGAGACAGACGACCGCCGCAACAAGCAGCAGCGTACGAAACAGCACATGCAGCCGATATTCCCCTTTCGTGTATACCTGCACCTTCTGCTTCCTTTTCGGCTTTTTCTGTGCCTTAGAAGCAGCAGCTTCTTCGCTTTTTGCGGAAGAGGCAATTTTCCCTGCGCCTCTTCCTTTTCCAGCAGAGGCGGCTTTTCGGGTGTTTTTTCCTTTTCCCGCATAAGCGGCGCCCCTTCCGCTGTTTCCCTTTGCCCCGGTGCTCCGGCTTCCCCGAAACTCTCCGTTTCGGATTTTCTGCACCAGCTCATAAATCTCATCGTCAAAGTCTCTTCCGACCGCAGATTCAAAGCCCATATTCTGAGTCTGCATCATCCGGTACAGCCTCAGAATACTCTCCTCGGAAGAAAAATCCGTAGCTGCGCGCAGCCGCTGCACCTTATCCTTGTCCCTGAGTGCCGCCTCATAATCTCTTTTGTTATAAAAATCCTGCCCTGCTACGGACCATCTGCCTTCTGTCACGAATGAACACTCCTAAACAAAACTACATAACCCACCCATTTTTGACATATATCTCTATTTTACTATATCTTGAAATTTATTCAAGCATTTTACAAAATACAGTGTCGGTTTTTCCCGGAAATTTTTTCCGAAAAAAGCTTTCACGCGGGACATGTGCGACACATAGTATAAACCATAAATAAAAACAATATGGAGGCTCAAATATGAGTGATTTATCAGCTTCTCACTGCGGATGCGGCGGCAACAGCCCTGCAGAATCAAACAACGGATGCTGCAACAGCATCATCTGGATCATCATCTTATTCTTCCTGTGCGGTAACGGCAACGGTATCTTAGGCGGAAACGACTGCAACGGCAACGGCATCTTCGGCGGACGCAACAACGGATGCGGATGCGAAGCGCTCATCGTCCTGATCTTACTGTTCTCCTGCTGCGGAAACAACAACAACTATTAAAACTTCATAACATTTCCTGTCAAAGGGCGATGATATTTAATCGCCCTTTTGCATACATTATTTTATGATTCGCACTTTTTCATGCCCGAATCATACGATGATGTTGGGGCAAAAACCCTTCGGGCATTTTCTGCATACCATATACAGCACTTTCAAATAAATTTGAGCACTGCATATGGTATGCAGAAAGGTGCTTGCGCACCTTTTGCCCTTAACATCATATGATCAGAACTATGCGGGAGTCAGTCTATGGATAAAATTGCGGCATTTGATACTCTTTATACGAACAATCATATTCAGATATGTAAGCTCCTGCTCCCCTCTCTTCCAAAAGACAAGCAATATCTTTTTGCCATATTCATCAAATTCTGGGAGCTGAATTATGTCATCACATGCGGCAAAAGCCTTCTCTGCCACCCGGACTGTGATTCCTGCGATCCTCCCGACTATCAGGCGCTGTGCTAGGATGTCCTGCCTTACTGCAGCCCGAAGGAGGCCGGAATGGTTCATAAGATCCTGCAAATTTTAAACACCTTAGACACGGTCAAATCCCTCTCACCCTTGCTCGATCTGATGAAACAGATGCAGACCGCTTCAGATGACAGCGGTTCGGATGCTTCCTCCGCCATGCCGGATATCAGTTCGCTGCTTCAAATGGGGGATCTGTTCGGCAGCAATGGAAATCCCGAGCTATTCGGCATGTTCGAATCCTTCCTGCATGCCGCTGATGCAGGCGGAGGCGATGCCGCATCCGAGACAGCTGACGAAAAGACGTGACGGAGAGCAGCTTTATCCGGAAATGCCGTTCCCACCCGCTAACAATACGAAATTGCTGAAAAAGGAGGAAGTTCCACATGAGCAATGAAGCCTGGATGTCCGACGAACGGATCGCGGACATTGATAAAAGCAAGCTTGATTTTTTACAAAAGCTGGTCTTTGAACTTGACACACTCTCTCAGAGGGAAAAGCTGCCCTTTCTGATGGCTCTGGCGGCACGTGCCAAAACGGAACATATCTCGTTTTCGAACGAGGAAGTCTCGAAGATCATCGAGGTCATCAAGGATCACAGTACTCCCGACGAAATTCAAAAGATGGATAAATTGCTGAAAATGTTTCACTCAAAAACAACCGCTTCATGAAAATAACCCCGGATTTCCTTTGACAAAATCCGGGGTTTATAAACATATTTTTTGTTTTTTACGGTTTGGCAACGATATTGATAATCCGTCCCGGAACATAGATTTCCTTTACGACGGTACCTGTCAGCTTACTGCCGAGCGCCTCTTTTCCTGCCGCAATTGCAGCATCCTTGTCAATATCCGCCGGTACCTTGATGACGGTCTTCGTCCTGCCGTTGATCTGCACTGCCACTTCCTTCTCATCGTCAACTAAAGCCGTCTCATCAACGGAAGGCCAGTTCGTATGGAACACGGAACCGCTTTCACCGAGCTGTCTCCAGAGTTCCTCCCCGATATGCGGGGCAAACGGGGCGATCAGAACGACAAACGTCTTTAAGGTCTCTTTGTCCACACCGCCGTTTTTTGCCATGTCGATCAGCTTATTGTTATACTCCATAAAACCGGAGATCACCGTGTTTAAGCTGAAACTGTCGAGACGCTGTGTGATCGTCTTGATCAGCAGGTTGCGAACCTTTAACAGCTCCTTCGTCGGCTCAACCTTCGTATCCTTATTGTCCATAACCAGATTCCAGAAACGTGTCAGGAAGCGGTACACACCGTCGATTCCTCTGTCATCCCACTCCGAATCGAGCTCCGGCGGACCGACGAACAGTTCATACATTCTGAGCGAATCGCAGCCGTAGTCGCGCACCAGGTCATCCGGTGAGACAACGTTTCCTTTGGATTTTGACATCTTGATACCGTTCTTTCCGGTAATCATACCCTGATTGAACAGCTTGGTAAACGGCTCATCAAAATCAACGACCCCGATATCATACAGGAATTTGGTGTAGAATCTGGAATAAAGCAGATGAAGCACCGCGTGCTCCACGCCGCCGATATACATATCCACCGGAAGATATTTGTCCGCCTTTTCCTTGCTCACCAGCTCCTTGTCGTTGTGATTGTCTACATATCTTAAGAAATACCAGGAGGAGCCTGCCCACTGCGGCATCGTATTCGTCTCGCGCTTTGCCGGCCCGCCGCAGCAAGGACATGTCGTGTTGACCCAGTCCGTAATGTCCGCAAGCGGTGATTCCCCCGTGCCGGTCGGCTGGTAGGACTCTACCTCAGGAAGCAGGAGCGGCAGCTCCTCCTCCGGAACCGGAACAGCTCCGCACTTCTCACAATGTACGATCGGAATCGGCTCACCCCAGTAGCGCTGTCTCGAAAATACCCAGTCGCGCAGCTTATAGTTCGTCGTCTTGCGTCCATAGCCCATCTTCTCGATCATTTCCGGCGCTTCCTTTTTGAGAACTGCCGACTCAAGGCCGTTCCAGTCGCCGGAATTGATCATCGTACCGCTTGCCTCGGTATAGGCTTCGGTCATATGTTCGATCTCTTTTCCGTCCTTCGCAATGACCTGAATGATCGGAATGCCGAACTTCGTCGCAAATTCGAAGTCACGGTCATCATGTGCAGGCACGCACATGATCGCACCGGTACCGTAATCGGCAAGTACATAGTCGGAGAGCCAGATCGGTGTCTTTTCCCCGTTTAACGGGTTGATCGCATACGAGCCTGTGAACACACCGGTCTTTTCCTTATCCTGAAGACGATCGACATTGGACTTCATCGATGCATCATAGATATACTGTTCCACTGCCTCCTTCGTTTCCGGCGTGGCAAGCTTTGCAGCGAGCTTATGCTCCGGTGCAAGCACCATAAAGGTCGCTCCGTAGAGCGTATCCGGTCTTGTCGTGTAAACGGTGATGGTCTCATCCATGCCGTCCACCTTGAAATCCACCTCTGCGCCGTAGGATTTGCCGATCCAGTCGGTCTGCATCTTCTTAACCTTCTCCGGCCAGTCCAATTTATCCAGATCATTTAATAAACGGTCTGCGTATTTTGTAATTCTGAGCATCCACTGCTTTAAATTCTTTTTGGTCACATCCGCACCGCAGCGTTCACACTTGCCGTTTACGACCTCCTCGTTGGCAAGTCCGGTCTTGCAGGACGGACACCAGTTGATCGGCATTTCCTTCTCGTAGGCAAGCCCTTCCTTGAACATCTTGACAAAAATCCACTGCGTCCATTTATAAAATGCCGGATCCGTCGTGTTGACCTCCATATCCCAGTCATAAAGCGCCGCAATTTCACCAATCTGTTTTTTGATGTTCGCCACGTTCTCCGCCGTTGACTTCGCAGGGTGAACACCCATCTTAATCGCATAATTTTCTGCCGGAAGACCGAACGCATCCCATCCCATCGGATGAATGATGTAGTGGCCTCCATTCAGCATTTTATAACGGCTCCAGACATCCGAGATCACATAGCCTCTCCAGTGACCTACATGAAGACCGTTTCCTGACGGATACGGAAACATATCCAGACAATAGTATTTCGGCTTCTTTCCGTCATTGACATTGATCGGATTTATCTCCCACTCTTTTCTCCATTTTTGTTCAATCTCACGGTGATTATATGGTTCTGCCATTGTTTTATTCTCCTCCTCCGGCATATTCTTTGTTACCGATGCACCGGTTTTCGCATTTTCCCTTACAAATCGTTCATCGAAACATGCTGCACTAGGAAATATTTTATACTTTGCCGGATGGATTGTCAATGTTTTCATGCCGCTTGCAAGAATCGTAGAAAATCATCCCAAAATCTTTATATCCGCATAAAAAAGAACGCTTTGAAGGCATCGTTTAAAATCAGTAATGGCTGCGAACCGAAGTATCCCCGGTTTGCAGCCATTCACCAATCAATAAATATAGAAAAGCAGTCAATTCAGAACATTAATCCACATCCTGATTCTCCGCTACCTTCGCAGCTCTTGCAGCAACCTCCGCATCCTGCACATCGCTCGGAGCCTGCTCATAGCGGACAAACTCATATGAATACTCGCCGTAGCCTCCGGTCATCGAACGGAGCTGCGTACAGTAGCCGTGCAGGCTCATCATCGGAATTTCCGCCTCCACGATCTGTTTGCCCCCCGAAATCGGATTCATGCCGAGCACACGTCCGCGCCGCTTGTTCAAATCTCCCATAATATCACCGGTAAACTCCTCCGGCACGGTCACCTTCAGAGAAGCGATCGGCTCAAGCAGAACCGGTCCTG
>JAFUZE010000129.1 GCA_017476765.1 Lachnospiraceae bacterium | reverse complement strand
GAATACTGTGAGACGACCGGGCAGAAATTTTCAGAGCACAATGCACTTCAGAGGCAGAAGGAAAGTCCTTATGATTTCCGGTATTTTGTCCTGACCGATGAGCGGCAGGTGCTTTATGACCGCATTAACCGAAGAGTCGATCAGATGCTCGCTGCGGGACTTGTGGACGAGGTAAAACGGCTGAAGGAGATGGGGCTTACGCGCGAGTATGTGTCCATGCAGGGGCTCGGCTACAAGGAAATTTTGGACTACTTAGACGGAACGAGCGACTTCGAGCATGCGGTCTATCTGATCAAGCGGGACACCCGGCATTTTGCCAAGCGGCAGCTGACGTGGTTTCGAAGGGAACGGGATGTCATCTGGATTAATAAGGCGGATTTCGGCAGGGATGAGGATGCCATTTTACGCTGCATGCTCGATCACATAACTTGATATGCGCCTGTACAATAGGCAAGAAGTTCGTTTGAATATGAATGTGTCAGTTCTCGAGCGTGCTTTGCCGCATCTATAATCTATAATAGAAATAACACGATGGAAGAAAGAGGATTTAAAACATGCTTCAGACAGCAGAATTATATAAAAGTATGGGAATCGATGAGGAGGTCTATGCCTTTGGCGAGGATATCCTCTCTTCCCTGAAGGAACGTTTTGAGAGCATCGATGAAACTGCACAGTACAACCAGCTCAAGGTACTCAGAGCGATGCAGGAGGCGAAGGTGAGCGAGGCGTGCCTTTTACCAACAACCGGATACGGGTATAACGATCTGGGAAGGGAAACGCTCGAGAAGGTCTACGCCGGAGTATTCCATACAGAGGATGCGCTTGTCCGCCCGCAGATCACATGCGGTACACATGCGCTCGCACTTGCGCTTATGTCCAATTTAAGGCCGGGAGACGAGCTTCTCTCACCGGTCGGGAAGCCGTACGATACGCTCGAGGAAGTCATCGGCATCCGCCCGTCGAAGGGCTCGCTTGCAGAATACGGTATTACCTACCGGCAGGTTGATCTGTTGGAGGGCGGCGGCTTTGATTATGAAGCAATCCGAAAAGCGATCGGAGCAAAGACAAAGCTTGTGACCATTCAACGCTCAAAGGGCTATCAGACCCGTCCGACGCTGTCCGTAGAGCGCATCGGCGAGCTGATTACGTTTGTGAAGGGCATCAAACCGGATGTGATCTGCATGGTCGATAACTGTTACGGGGAATTTGTCGAGCGGCTCGAGCCTTCCGATGTGGGGGCGGATATGGTCGTCGGCTCTCTCATCAAAAATCCGGGCGGCGGACTGGCTCCGATCGGAGGCTATATTGCCGGCAGAAAGGAGTGCGTTGAGAATGCGGCATACCGGCTCACATCGCCGGGGCTCGGAAAGGAAGTCGGTGCATCGCTCAGTATTCTGCGGGACTTTTATCAGGGATTGTTTTTGTCGCCGACCGTGACGGCAGGAGCGCTCAAGGGCGCCGTTTTTGCGGCAAATATTTATGAACACTTCGGATTCCCCGTCATTCCAAATGGGACGGAGGAGCGTTATGATATCATTCAGGCAATCACCTTCGGGAAACCGGAAGGGCTGCTCGCATTTTGCAGAGGAATCCAGGCGGCTGCCCCTGTGGACAGCTTTGTGACGCCGGAACCATGGGATATGCCGGGCTACGATGCAAAGGTCATCATGGCGGCAGGTGCCTTTGTGTCGGGCTCGTCGATCGAGCTTTCCGCCGACGGACCGCTCAAACCACCATATGCGGTATATTTTCAGGGGGGACTGACGTGGGAACACGCTAAATATGGTATTTTGAAAACCTTACAGGAAATGAAAAATTGCGGCATGATCAGACTTTAAACCCCGTTTTTTATGCAATCTTATCTGTTATTTGGTCGAAAAAAAATGCACAAAGTTTATGTACAATATTTTCAAGTTATGGTACTATTGTTTAGGACTGAAGCATAAGGGAACACAAAAATCAGAATGTACGATCGAGAAATCCGCAGGAGGATGTTATGAAAGGAAAAAATAACTGGGCTTGTTTTCTGATGATTCTTGCCGGTGTTGTGATCGGCGGTTTTATCGGGAGCTTATTTCCGAATACCTTTTTAAATTTCGGGCAGACTCTTGGAATGGATTCCCCGCTGATTTTAAACCTCGGCATTTTAGTCATTACATTCGGACTCACGATTAAGATTACGATTGCAAGCATCATCGGTATCGTGATCGCCATTGTGATCTATCGTTTTTTGTAACCGGTTCCGTTTTCACACAAATTTGCCGGAAACATACATAGGTTGGACATGTTTGGAGAAGCATAAGAGGAAGCCTATGAAAAAGAAAACGATGTATATGGATGAACTTCCATACGAAAAATTTGAAAAAAGAGGACCGGAAAGCCTGACGGACGCGGAGCTGCTTGCCATCATTCTGCGGAGCGGATCGAAGGACGCAAGCGCATTAAAGATTGCGAGGGATATTCTCTCCCTGTGCAGCGCATCCAGAGGACTCTCGGGCTTGTATCATGTGAGTGAGCGGCAGCTGATGACGATCCGCGGAATCGGGCACGTCAACGCTGTCAAGATCAAGTGCATTACAGAACTGTCCAAGCGCATCAGCATGTCGGATGCGTCACAGCATCTGCGATTTGAGACTCCGCAGACCGTTGCGGAATATTATATGGAACAGATGCGCCATCTCGAAAAGGAATTCTGCTATGTGTCCTTCTTAAATACGAAAGCGGAATTGATCCATGATCTCTGTCTATCCATCGGAACAATCAATGCCTCCCTCGTCTCGATCCGGGAGATTTTTAAGGAGGCGCTTAAGGTAAATGCAGCCTATGTGCTGCTTTTGCACAATCATCCGAGCGGAGATGCCTCGCCGAGCGCAGAGGACATCGCATTGACAAGAAAGGTTTATGAGGCATCCATCTTTTTGGAAATTCCTCTTATTGACCATATCATAATTGGAGATAATACTTATACAAGCTTTAAGGAAAAAAGATTGCTTTGAGCAACCAAAGAAAGGAGTAATACGATGGCTTCAAGCGCATATGGTATTGATTTAGGTACTTGTAATATTAAAATTTATTCGAAGGGTGACGATTCCATTCTCGTTCAGAAGAATATTATCGCGATAGAAAATAAAAATTTTCTGTTCTCCTATGGAGACCCTGCTTTTGATATGTATGAGAAAGCACCGAGCAATATTCATATTTCTTATCCGCTCTGCAACGGTGTTATTGCCGATATCAAAAATATGCAGACACTCGTAAAATGCTTTATCAACGATCTGTGCAAAGGGAACATCAAACCGGCAGATTATGTGATCGCCGTCCCGACCGATGTTACGGAGGTGGAGAAGAGAGCCTTTTACGACCTTGTCAAAAATGCCAACGTCAAGGCGAAAAAGATCATGGTCGTCGAGAAGGCGATTGCCGACGGACTGGGGCTCGATATCGATGTCAAAAACTCGCAGGGTGTACTGGTTGTCAATATCGGCTATGACACGACCGAAATTTCCATTCTCTCCCTCGGAGGAATTGTTTTGAGCAAGCTGATCAAGGTCGGCGGGCAGAAATTTGACGATGCAATCCGCAATATTGTCCGCAAGGAGTACAATCTGATCATCGGAGGCAAGACTGCCGAGAAGGTAAAAGTCTCGCTTCGGGAGATGGAAGAAAACCACGTCGGCACGATTGTTTACGGACGGGATATCGTGACCGGACTTCCGGTCGAGAGGGAGATCCCGGCAGAACTCGTGAAGGATGCGCTTCAGGAGCACTTTGACTCCATCATCGAAAACGTAAAGGTCATTCTCGAGAGAACTCCGCCGGAGCTTGCAGCCGATATTTACAGACACGGCGTCTATATAACCGGAGGCGCATCGCAGGTGAGCGGGCTGGCGGATCTGGTCAGCAAGGGAACCGGGCTTAAGGTCAATATGTCGGAGCATCCGATCGAGAGCGTCGTGCTGGGTCTTTCCAGAGTCATAAAGGATGAGAATTACAGGTCAGTCGCTTATTCCATTGAAGGAATGGGCAATGGAGGAAAATAAAAGGAATGAGGAGAAGAAGAGGAACAAAGTTTACGATTCCGAGTAAATATTTGTTGCTGATCTTAACGGTCTTCTGTTTCATTGTCATGGCGGTCACCTTCACGACAGATTTTGTCGCCGAGCCGCTCAATTCAGCCGCAGGCTTTGTTGTCGTTCCGTTCCAGAGGGGTGTGAGCCGGATCGGGAGATGGATTTCGAGCCGTTCCGACGAGCTTTTAGAGCTTCGGGATGTGCTGAAGGAAAATCAGGAGCTGAAGGAGAGGATCGATGAGCTGACAACGGAGGTCAATTCGCTGCAGCAGGATAAATATGAGCTTTCCAACTTAAGAGAGCTTTACAGTCTCGATAATCAATATAAGGATTACCAAAAAATCGGTGCCCGGGTCATATCCAAGGATGCCGGAAACTGGTTTCATTCGTTTGTTATCGATAAGGGCAGCAACGATGGCATTGAGGTAGATATGAATGTGATTGCCGGAAGCGGTCTTGTCGGCAGGGTGACGGAGGTCAGCACCAATTACGCAAAGGTCGTTTCGATCATTGACGATAAGTCAAATGTCAGTGCGATGGTCTTAAGCACGTCGGACCGGCTCATCGTATCCGGAGATCTGCAGCTGATGAACGACGGTTATATCCGGTTTTCGCAGCTGATGGATGAGGACGGAGAGGTAAAGGCGGGGGACAAAATCGTCACGAGCCACATTTCGGACAAATATCTTCCGGGCATTCTGATCGGCTACATCAATCAGATCAGTATTGATGAAAATAATCTGACAAGCTCAGGGCTCCTCATACCGGCAGTGGATTTTGCACATATGGAGGAGGTTCTGGTCATACTGACCAAGAAACAGTAAATCGAGGACTAGAGTGGCAGACACGATCATCAGCTTTGTACCGGCAATCATCTAACAGGAAGAAAGAGGAAAGGAGAGAGCATGTATGCGGAAAAATCTTACGATTATTGTCTATATTATCGTATGCTTTACTTTGCAGAGTACTCTTTTTAAAAGTCTTTCCTTTGGAGGCATTTCCCCGAATCTAATGATAGTTCTTACCTCCGCGTTCGGTTTTATGTACGGCTCGAAGCACGGGCTGACCGTCGGTTTTTTCTCCGGGCTTTTGATCGATATTTTTTTCGGTGAGGTTCTGGGCTTTTATGCACTTATATATATGTATATTGGGTATGTCAACGGAATATTCCAGTCTATTTTCTACAAGGAGGATATCAAGCTGCCTCTGGCACTCATAACGGCGAGTGATTTTATCTATGGCATCGTTACATATTTGCTGTTGTTTTTGCTTCGCTCCCGTTTTCATCTGGGATACTATTTTTCGCACATCATCTTTCCGGAAATAGTATACACGATACTGATATCGATTATTCTCTACCCGCTACTTTTGGCAACGAACAAACATTTTGAAAGGCTGGAGCAAAGGAGTGTGTCATAATTGCTAAGACAGATCAAGGACTCCCTGATCAATTTCATAACGTCCCGCTTGTTTGTCATGATCCTTTTGTTCATAGCGATGTCAGGCGTGCTCATTTACCGAATCTTTACGCTTCAGATCGTAAACGGTGCGGATTACCTGAGTAAATTCCAGCTCAAGATCAACAAGGACATTGTCATTCCGAGCACCCGCGGCAAGATCTATGACCGCAACGGGGAGCTGCTCGCCTACAATGAGCTTGCCTACTCCGTCACGATCGAGGATGTGTACGAATCGTCCAAAACGAAAAATCAGGAGTTAAACACAACAATCTATAAGCTCATTCATATGATCGAGGGCAACGGGGACAAGCTGGTGAATGATTTCAACATCGTCATCGGCAGCGACGGAAATTATGAATTTACCCCGTTATCCAGTGCGCAGCAGCTGCGCTTTCTGGGCGATGTGTACGGCAAAGCCGATTTATCCAAGCTCTCGTACGCGGAAAAGACCGCAACGGCAGCGGAGGTCGTCGAGTATCTTGCCGGAACAAAAAAATACGCCATCGGAGAGTATGAGAACCCGGAGGATAAGGACTCGTTCGTTGTCGGGAAGGGCTACACAAATGCGGATGTGCTCAAGATTATCACGGTGCGGTATTCCCTGAGCCTGAACAATTTCCAGAAATACATTGCCACGACCGTGGCAACGGATGTGTCGGATGAGACGGTGGCGCAGATCATGGAAAACAGCGCCGACCTCGAGGGCGTGTCCATCGCCGAGACGACGATCCGCAAATATGTGGACAGCCTGTACTTTTCCCACATTTTGGGCTATACGGGCAAAATCTCCGAGGATGAATATGCCGAGCTGTCGGCAGAGGATGACGGCTATACCCGCAATTCCGTCGTCGGCAAGGCAGGCATCGAACAGGTCATGGAGCGGACGCTCAAGGGAAAGGACGGCGTGAGAAACGTCTTTATCGACAATCTCGGCAAGGTCATCGATGTCAACAGCCAGACCGATCCGGTTGCCGGCAACAATATCTATCTGACGATCGATAAGGATCTGCAAAAGGCGGTGTACAGTCTGCTCGAACAGAAGATTGCCGGTATCCTGATCGACAAAATCGAAAACATCAAGGAATATATACCGCCTGAAAACGCATCTGCGTCGAACATCAAAATTCCGATCGATGACGTGTACTATGCACTCATAAGCAACAGTGTCATCGATATCAGCCGTTTTGACAAGGAGGATGCCAAGACTACCGAGAGGGAGGTCTATCAGGCATTTTTGTCCAAACAGGAGCAGGTCATCGCACAGCTTGAGGAGCAGCTGACCGATTCCCCTGTCGCCTATGAAAGCATGAGCAAGGAATATCAGGTGTATTCTTCCTATATTGCATCGATGCTGAGCGACAGCGGCATTATTATGAGCTCGGAGATCGATAAGGAGGATCCGGTCTATAGGGCATGGAAGGATGAAAAGATCAGTCTGAAGGAATACTTAAATCAGGTGATTGCCCAAAACTGGATCGACATTACGAGACTGGACGTAAAAAGCCAGTATCTGGATGCGGATGAGATTTACAGCCAGCTTCTTGCATATATCAAGGCTGATTTAAGGACAAGCAGCAGCTTTTCCAAGAGCCTTTATAAATATATGATTCACGACAATCTGGTATCCGGAAGGCAGATCTGCATGCTTCTCTATGAGCAGAAGGTCATTGACGATACCGACCAGAAAAAGGCAGCTCTGGAAAACGGGCAGATCGCTCCTTACAGCTTTATGATCGAGCGAATCAAAAATTTGGATATCACACCGGCACAGCTAGCGCTTGACCCATGCTCCGGCTCGATTGTCGTTACCGATATTCGGACAGGCGATGTGCTGGCGCTCGTCACTTATCCGAGCTATGACAACAACCGGCTTGCCAATTCGATCGATGCGGAGTACTATGCCGGACTCAACAGCGATCTGTCCAAGCCGCTGTGGGATTACGCCACGCAGCAGCGGTCGGCACCGGGCTCTACGTTCAAAATGATCAGCGCCGTCGCCTCCCTTGAGGAAGGAATCACATCGCGAAGCGAGGTCGTCACCTGCAGGGGAACCTGGGATGTCGGCTTTACTACGGCGAAATGCTGGATTGCGCCTTCCAGCCACGGACCGCTCAGAATCGACGGTGCCATCGAACACTCCTGCAACTATTTCTTCTACGAGATGGGCTACCGGATGGCGCGCGTAGGCGGAACGTACAACAATGACACCGGTCTTGCCACGCTTTACAAGTATGCGGATATGTTCGGGCTGTCCGAAAAGTCCGGCGTTGAGATCGTCGAGGAGGAGCCGAAGGTGTCCGACAGCGATGCGGTTCGTTCCGCAATCGGACAGGGTACGCACAACTACACAACGATCGGCCTATCCCGCTATATTACAACGGTCGCAAACCGCGGCACCTGTTATGAGCTGACGCTGCTTGACAAAGCGACCGATTCGAACGACAAGCTCATCGAGGATTACACCGCAGCTGTCAGAAATCAGGTGGATATTTCGACCTCTACCTGGGATGTCGTGCAGAGCGGCATGAAAAAGGTCGTGGAGGGAAAAGCCTATTTTAAGAATATGAATCTGGAATTTGCAGGGAAAACAGGAACGGCGCAGGAGACGAGAACGAGGGCAAACCACGCATTGTTTTTGTGCTATGCCCCCTATGACAATCCGCAGATTTCCGTCTCAACGCGTATTGCGTTCGGCTATGCGTCCGATTACGCCGCACAGGTGACCGGAGATGTGCTCAAATATTATTTCCATCTCCAGGACGAGGAGGAGCTGCTGAGCGGAACAGCTACGGTTACGGACGGAGCTGTTTCACGGGAGAATTAGTGCAGCGTCCGTCAAAGAACGGAACCGGTCGGGCAGAAGGAATAACCGGTAAAACGGTACAGATAAGAACGTCTATCAGTGTAAGAAACAGGTGAGTGTATGAAAAATCATGTGAGTATTAAGAGTTTCCCAAACGGAATCAAGGTATTTTTGGACGAGGAGGCTTCCTTCAAGGAGCTCCTTGCGGAAATCCATGATAAATTTCTGGAGTTTGAGAAATTCTTTAAAAATACTAAGGTTGCCATTTCCTTTGAAGGAAAGGCACTTACGGAAGATGAGGAAAGACTGATTATATATGAGATTTCCAAAGTATGTACCATCGAAATTGCCTGCGTGGTATCCAAGGATGCAGAGACGGATGCCATGTTTGTGAAAGCACTTGAGAAGGTCGGAGAACAGGAGCTTGCCAATGTAGGGAAATTCTACAGAGGGACGCTCAAAAACGGGCAGACTCTGGAGATGCCGACGAGTATTATCGTGCTCGGCGATGTCTATCCGGATGCGACCATCATATCCAAACGGAATATTATCATATTAGGCGGATTGTATGGACATGCTCATGCCGGTGTCGGCGGAAGCGACTGCTTTGTGGCAGCGCTTGACATGAATCCCCAATCGATCAAGATCGACGATTTGCGGGGAAATTACGAAAAGGTGAGCCGATGGCTGATCAAACCGAAGCAGATACCAAAGATCGCTTACAGAAAACAAGGGAAAATCGTCTTTGAGGAGATTCAGTTTACCGATGAATTACTGAATGCATGGAATACATAGGCAGTTCCGGAACAAGAAAACCGGAGATCTGACGCTTACACGCATTTAGGGGACAACTATTTCAAAAAAGGAGTAAGAGTATGAGTGAAGTAATTGTCATTACGTCAGGTAAAGGCGGGGTCGGAAAGACAACGACAACCGCAAACGTCGGAACAGGTTTAGCGTATCTCGGAAAGAAGGTCGTTTTGATCGATACGGACATCGGTCTGAGAAACCTTGATGTGGTTATGGGACTGGAGAACCGCATTGTATATAATCTTGTCGATGTGATCGAGGGCAACTGCCGTCTCAGGCAGGCGCTCATCCGCGATAAGCGGTATCCGAATCTCTATCTGCTCCCGTCGGCACAGACGAGGGATAAGGATGCAGTCAAGCCGGAGCAGATGCGAAAGCTTACGCTGCAGCTGAAGGAGCAGTTTGACTATGTGATTCTCGATTGTCCTGCGGGCATCGAGAGAGGCTTTCAAAATGCGATTGCCGGTGCCGATCGGGCGATTGTCGTCACAACGCCGGAGGTGTCCGCAATCCGTGATGCCGACCGTATTGTCGGGCTTTTGAACGCTTACGAATTTTCTAAGATTGATCTGGTTGTCAACAAGCTCCGGTCGGATATGATCCGGCGGGGGGATATGATGAGCATCGACGATGTGGCAGGCATTTTGTCCATCAAGCTGCTCGGCGCTGTATACGATGACGAGAATGTGGTCATCGCAACGAACAACGGAGAACCGCTTGTCTGCGGGCATACAGTTGCCGGAAGAGGATATATGAACATCTGCAAACGGATTCTGGGAGAAGAGGTTCCGCTTCTTGACATAGAGAAGGAGCGGTCTATCTGGTTTCGCTTCAGTGGAATGTTTCAGAAAAATTAGGAGGTGTTCATATGCAGAAATGGTTCAACATATTCGGACGGAAAAAATCGGGGCAGATCGCCAAAGACAGGCTGAAAATTTTGTTGATCTCGGATCGGATCAACTGCTCTCCGGAGGTCATGAAGCTGATCAAAAGAGATATTGCCAAAGTCATAACCAAATACATTCAGATCGACCCTTCCAAAATGGAAATTCAGGTCAGCAAACGGAAAATAAACGTATTCTGGTGATAAAATGTTAAAGAGATACAGAGTAAGAGATTACAGCTTTAAGTTAATATTGTTTCTTGTTGCCTTGTCCACGATCGGCGTGCTGATTATCGGCAGTGCCGCCAAGGAGTTCCAGTCCAAACAGCTGGTCGGGCTCATTGTCGGCTTCTTTCTGATGATCGTCATTTCGCTGTTTGACTATACGTTCTTTTTACAATTTTACTGGATTTTGTACTTTTTGAATCTGGGACTGCTGTTATCGGTGCGCTTTGCGGGGACAACGGTAAATAATGCAAAACGGTGGGTAAGCATTGCCGGAATACAGTTTCAACCGTCGGAAACTGCCAAAATACTATTGATTTTATTCTTTGCGCAGTATATCATGAAACATAAGGAGAAGCTCAATACCTTTAAGACGCTTGCATCATGTGTGATCCTGCTTCTGCCGCCGCTTTATCTGATTTATGACCAACCCGATCTGTCAACCAGCATCATGGTTGTGATCCTGTTCTGTGCTCTTTTATTTATAGGAGGGCTGAGTTATAAGCTGATTGCGATCGCGGCAGCGATTGTGGTTCCGCTGACGGTGATTTTCCTGACACTTGTCGTTCAGCCCGATCAGGATCTGATCAATGATTATCAGCAAAAGCGTATTCTGGCATGGCTTCATCCGCTTGAATATGTCAATGCGGAAGGCTATCAGCAGGACAACTCGATTACGGCAATCGGTTCCGGACAGCTCTGGGGAAAGGGCTACAACAACAACGTCATCAGTTCTGTGAAGAACGGCAATTTTATCTCGGAGCCGCAGACGGACTTTATCTTTGCCATTGTCGGCGAAGAGCTTGGTTTTATGGGGGGAAGTGTTGTAATCATCCTGCTCGGACTGATCAGCCTGGAATGTATTCACATCGCAAGGAGGGCAAAGGATCTGTCCGGGACGCTGATCTGTACCGGCATGGCGACTCTGGTCGGGTTTCAGAGCTTTATGAATATTTCCGTTGCCACCGGTCTGATGCCGAATACCGGCATTCCGCTGCCTTTCGTGAGTTATGGATTGACTTCACTTGTGAGCCTTTTTATCGGAATGGGGGTTGTTTTAAACATAGGCTTGCAATGTATCAGGAAATATAGTTAGAGGAGGAGAAGAGAGGGTAATATGAACATTGCACTGATTGCACATGATGCAAAGAAAAAACTGATGCAGAATTTTTGCATCGCATATCGAGGTATTTTGAGCAAAAATGATCTGTATGCGACCGGGACGACCGGGAGACTGATCGAAGAAGTCACAAATCTGAATGTGCACAAGCATCTTGCAGGGCATCTGGGGGGAGAGCAGCAGATCGGTGCACAGATTGAGCATAACCAGATCGATCTGGTCATCTTTCTGCGTGACCCGCTCACGCCAAAGATCCATGAGCCGGATGTAAACAATATTTTCCGCTTGTGTGATATGCATAATATTCCGCTTGCAACCAATCTGGCATCCGCAGAATTACTGAT
>JAFUZE010000128.1 GCA_017476765.1 Lachnospiraceae bacterium | reverse complement strand
GGTGATTTTAACAGAAGTCTATTTTAAGTATAATCCTAAAATGCGAAAAGACGTATTTTAGGATTTTTTTGCATATTGGGAACTGCACAAGAGGCAGCACCCGCAGAGCGGATAATGGATAATAAGGAGAAGAACATGAGCGTGAACTTTAGAAAAGGAAAAATTGTTTTATCGGCGGCAGTTCTCGGCGTACTGGTTATGCTGGCAGGCTGCGGGGACAGCGATGAGACGACAGCCCAAAAGGATGTTGTGGTAGAGACCTGTATGCCGCAGCAGGGTGATCTGGTCATTACCGGCAGCTTTATGGGGACGGTTGCCCCGAAGGAGGAGGCTTATGTCATACCGCTCGTAAACGGGGAGATCACAGACACCTATGTGCAGGTCGGAGACCGCGTGCAGGAAGGGACGATACTTGCCCGGATCGACGATACCGCGGCGCAGCTGCAGCTGGACAGCGCGAACGCCTCCCTCGGCACGGTGCAGGCGAACAAAACGGCGGCGACAGGCACTTCCGCGACGCTCCAAAATATGCAGACGGAAGCGAACATAGAGACGATCAAGGATAATATCAGCGCTCTCGATGAAAAACGGACATCGGTGACGGATGCACAGGGAGAGCTGCAAGAGCAGATGGACAAACTGACGAATGCCAAAAGCGAGGCAAAGGATGCCTATGATGCGGCAAAGGCGAATCTCAAGGCGGCAAAGGCGCTCGCAAAGGATCCGTCGGACAAAGAGGCGAAAAAGACGCTCAAGGCTGCGGGAATCGAGATCAGCCAGACCAATCCGGTTCAGGTGGTCGTTGCAACGTGCGAGGCGGCAAAGACAGTGGCGAAGCAGGCATATGACCAGGTCAAGACGACGTACGATCAGAGTTATCCTGCCCTCAAGAAGCAGTATGACGAGCTGGATTCGTCCAAGAAGGAAATCGACCGAAATGCCGATGCCCTAAACGATAATTTAAAACTCGCACAGGATTCCTATGCCTTGTCAAAAGGGCAGCTGGCGGATGAGACGGCGGCAGTCTATGATGCACAGATTCAGTCGGCAAAGGTCGGTGTGGAATCGGCAAAGTATCAGCAGGATATGTACACGCTCAAAGCGCCGATCGACGGGGTCGTGGAGGCTGTCTATGTGGAGGAGAACGGTTTCGCTTCCTCCGGCTCTCCTGCGTTTGTCATCTCCGACAAGGAGTCGATGAAGGCGACCTTTAAAGTGAGCGAGGCGATTCAAAAGACACTGTCCGTCGGGGACCGGATTGTCGTGGAGCGCGGGGAGAGTACCTTTGACGGAACCATTTCGCAGATCGGTCAGATGGTCGATGCGCAGAGCGGGCTGTTTCTCATAGAGGCTGACGTAAAAGCAGGCGGAGACGATCTTTTGACCGGTACAAGTGTCAAGCTGAGTGTCCCTACCTATAAGGAGAAAAATACACTCATCATCCCGTACGATGCGATTTTCTATGACAACAGAGAAGCTTTTGTGTATGTGGTAAAGCAGGGCAGGGCGGCCAGAACGGCGGTGGAGGTCGCTTTGTTTGATGAAGAAAATGCGGCAATTTCCTCCGGTATTACGGCGGAGGATGAGGTTATCACAACTTACTCCTCGGCACTTGCAGATCAGGCGGGAGTCGTAGTAAAGGAAAGCAGTGCGGAGCAGGAGGATTAGAAACCAATGAATTTGACGAAGCTTGCGATTCGAAGACCGGTATCTACCGTTCTCATTATATTAGCGCTGGCTGTTTTCGGTATCAGTTCCATCTTTGAGTTTAAGCTGGAGCTGACACCGGATATGGAGCTGCCGATGCTGCTTGTCATCACCTCCTATCCCGGGGCTGACTGGGAAAGCGTGGAGGAGCTTGTGACGAAGGAAATCGAGGGGGCGGGCGCTACTCTCAGCGGCGTAGAGACATATACGTCGAGAGTCAGCGACAATTACACGATTACCATGTTTTCGTATGACTATGATATCGATATCGATGACGCCTATCTGGATTTGCGGGCGGCGCTTGATACGCTCTCGGCAAGTCTGCCGTCGGATGCAAATGCTCCGTATATTATGGAGCTTTCTATGGATGCGCAGGATACCGTGACGATTTCCGCCACGGCAAAGGGAGATGTTGATCTGCTTGCCTATGTGAACGATACGGTCGTGCCGGAATTTGAGACACTGCTCGGAGTGGCGGATGTGAATGTTTACGGCGGCGAGGAAAACTATATCCGGGTTCTTTTAAAGGAAGACCAGCTCTCCCAGTACGGACTGTCGATGTCACAGGTGGCACAGTATTTGTCCGCAGTGGATTTCCAGATACCGGGCGGAAGCGTGAGGCAGGGAAGCCAGAATGTTTCCGTTACCTCAAGCGCACAGGCGCAGACGGTCGCACAGCTTAAGCAGGTGCCGCTTACGACTGCCACGGGAAGCCTCATCACGCTCGAGGATGTGGCGGAGATCTCGATGAGCCAGAAGAGTGCGGACAGTATCAGCCGCTTTAACGGAAATGAAAATATCAGTATCGGTATTCAGAAAAAGCAGAGCGCCGGTGCAGTCAATACGGCAAACGATGTGAAGAAGGCACTGCGGAAGCTTCAGGAGAAGAGCGATGCGGTTGACTTACAGATTGTGTATGATTCGAGTGATATGATTGTCTCCTCGCTTTTGAGTGTCGGTAAGACGCTCGCACTCGGCATTGTTCTGTCGATGGTTGTGCTGTTTGTGTTCTTCGGTGATGTGAAGGCGAGCCTGATCGTCGGAAGCTCCATGCCGATTTCTCTGTTCGTGACGCTGATTTTGATGAATGCGGCTGGATTTTCGCTCAATATTGTGACGATGGGGGCACTTGTGATTGCGAT
>JAFUZE010000127.1 GCA_017476765.1 Lachnospiraceae bacterium | reverse complement strand
GCCTGCTCAACACAAAAAGCACATCAATGTCATCAGCACCGAGGGAGTCGGCAGCGAGTTTATCTTTACTCTTCCGAAGGTCGATATGGACGATGAAATATGACCATCTCCTGCGCCGGCAGCTTTCGCCGGCGCTTTCTTGCATGTGCTCTATATCCTTCTGTATTCATTTCTATATTGCTTTCACATTGCTTTTTTGTTGCTTCTATATTGCTTTCACATTACTTTTCTATTGCTTCTATATTTGCTTCTTTATTCGGATTTCCAGTTCAATCGGTGCAGCTCACCCTCCGTCTGCATGCCGGCAAAGCCCTGCTGGCGCAGCGCCTCGTAGAGCACGACCGCCACGGAGTTTGACAGATTGAGCGAGCGGATATCGCCGAGCATCGGAATGCGGATGCAGCTCTCCTCGTAATCGACGAGAATCTCCTCAGGAATACCGCCGCTCTCCTTCCCGAACATGATATAATCGTCCGCACCGAACGAAACGTCCGTGTAGACCTGTTTTGCCTTCGTCGTTGCCATCCAGATCTTCGCCTCCGGATGCGTTTGCCGAAACTCCGCAAAATTGACATATCTGGTCACATCCAAATGCTGCCAGTAGTCCATTCCGGCTCTCTTTATGGACTTTTCATCGAGCCGGAAGCCGAGCGGCTCAATCAAATGAAGCGACGTACCCGTTGCGACACAGGTACGTCCGATATTTCCGGTATTTGCCGGTATCTCCGGCTGATGCAGTATAATGTGCATAGCTTCTCTTTCACATTTCCTTTCCGCGCGCGGTATCGCACGTTGTCTTTCTTCCTCATCTCAAAGCTTTATTGCTCTCTGAGCCTGACGATAAAGCGCTCGAGCCTTCCGATTGCTTCCTTCAGATTTTCGAGCGAATACGCATAGGAGATACGCAAAAAGCCCTCTCCGCAGTCACCGAATGCCGTTCCCGGCACGATTGCCACCTTCTCCTGCTCCAAAAGCTTTGTCGCAAACTCCTCGGATGTCATACCGAATTCCTTGATGCAGGGAAATACATAGAACGCGCCGTACGGCTCAAAGCATTCCAACCCCATCTGTTTAAACGCATGCATCAAAAAGCGGCGTCTCTGATTGTATGCCTCGCGCATCTCCTTTACATCCTCATCCCCGTTGCGGAGCGCTTCCACTGCCGCATACTGGCTTGTCGTCGGCGCACACATGATCGCAAACTGGTGAATCTTCGTCATCTGCTCAATGATCTCCTTCGGTGCGCACGCATAGCCGAGTCTCCAGCCCGTCATCGCAAAGCCTTTGGAAAATCCGTTGATCAAGATGGTTCTCTTCTGCATTTCCGGAATGGCTGCAATCGACACATGATTTCCTTTATAAGTCAGCTCTGAGTAGATTTCATCGCTGATTACGATCAGATCGTGCTTCTCGATGACCGGTGCGATCGCCTCTAAGTCTTCCCGTTCCATGATAGCTCCCGTCGGATTATTCGGGAACGGTAAAATAAGAACCTTCGTTTTGTCTGTGATCGCCGCCTCAAGCTCCTCTGCAGTCAGACGGAACTCGTTCTCCTGCTTCAGCTCGATAATGACCGGCTTTGCTCCTGCCAAAATCGCACATGGCTCATACGATACATAGCTCGGCTGCGGAATGAGTACTTCCTCACCCTCGCCCGGATTGATCAGGGCACGCAGTCCGACATCAATCCCCTCCGAACCGCCGACGGTCACGAGCACTTCCTTGTTAAAATCATAATGCACGCCGATGCGTTTATCCAAATAATTGCAGATTTCCTGTTTTAACTCTTTCAGACCTGCATTGGATGTATAAAAGGTACGCCCCTTTTCCAAAGAGTAAATACCCTCGTCGCGGATATGCCACGGCGTGTCAAAATCCGGCTCACCCACACCGAGCGAAATGGCATCCTTCATCTCACTGACGATGTCAAAAAATTTGCGGATACCGGACGGCTTTAAATCAACAACCTGTTTTGCTAACGGATCTCTCATGGTGTAACCTTCATCCTTTCGTCTTCTGTTTTTTTGTCAAGTATCGTTCCGTGATCCTTGTATTTCTTGAGTACAAAGTGTGTTGCCGTGCTCAGAACGCTCTCGAGCGTAGAGAGCTTATCGGTCACGAACGTGGAGACCTCCTTTAACGTCTTGCCCTCGAGGCTGACTAAAAGGTCATATCCGCCCGAAATCAAATACACCGCATGGACCTCCGGATACTTGTAGATTCTCTCTGCGATGCTGTCAAAGCCCTGCCCTCTCTGCGGTGTGACACGCACCTCGATCAGCGCAGACACCTTCTCGATCGAAGTCTTTTCCCAGTCGATCAGCGTATGATATCCGCAGATGATGCCTTCCTCCTCCATCTTTTTAATCTCATTCGCGACATCAAGCTCCGGTATTCCTAAAATGACAGCCAACTCATTTATATCGACCCGGCTGTTCTTTTCAATAATGGCTAAAATTTGTTCTCTCATAACAGCATTTCCTTTCTCTTTTCCTATCTTTTTCTATTTTTTTCTATTTTTATTTCTTTGATTTTTCTTTCCTGAATGTTACCTTATAAATCTCATCCATTTTAGGCGGCTCCAAAAAGCGGAACTCATCCCTGCTTCGGATAACCCGGTCATTCCCGTCTGTCGTCCTTCCTATGACAGCGGCAGGAATGTGCTCCTCAAGCAGCCTCTCCACCAGCTCATAGCCATGATCTGCCACAAGCAGCAGACTTCCGCCGGATAGGAGCTCATAAGGATTGATGTGGTAAAACTCACTGATCTCGATCGTTTCCTGTCTGACCGGTATGTTCTTTAAATCTATGGACAGTCCAACGCCTGCACAATCTGCCAGCTCCCAGAGCGCCCCGAAAATTCCGCCCTCCGAGACTGCATGCATTGCGCATACGCCGGACTTCACCGCGGTAGCGGCCTCCGCCGCAACGGACAAAAGGCTTTCAAACGACTTCGCTTCCTCGATAAAGGCTTCCGGCAGCCGCGTAAGAAGCTCTTCCTTTCCCTCTCTTGCGAGAATCGCCGTTCCCTCAAGCCCTATCCACTTGGTCATGACGACATCCTTCCCCGCCTCTGCAGCCGCAGTGCGGATATAGGTGCCTCTCGCCGCTTTGCCGATTCCCGTCAGGGAAATGACAGGCTCTGCCACCGTCTCCGAAAGCTCCGTATGACCGCCGACAACCGCCAGATGATGCGCCGCTGCCGCACTCTCGAGCTCCTCCATCGCATTTTTAATATGCAGCTCCCTTGTGCGGCTCGGGAAAATCGCATGCACCAGAATACCGATGCACACTCCGCCCTGTGCCGCAATTTTATTTACGACCGATGTCACGGCATATTTGCCCATCTGAGACGGATACGGTGCGGTCTTACTCACGGCAAAGAGGAGGTCGTTTCCGTCCTCCAAACGCAAAACAGCGCAGTCTTCCCCTGCTGCGGGGTCGACTGCGACTTCCTCTCTGCTTTGATCTATGCATTTAAGAACCGAGCGTTTCAGTATGCTCTGTGATACTTTTCCTGGATTCATATGCTGTAATCTGTTTCCCCTCTTGTCATCCCGGTTTCCTTTGATGACTATTGTGCCTGCTGCTGCTGTGCCGCTGCTGCCTGCTCTGCCGCCGCCTGAGCTGCCGCCTGCTGTGCTGCAATGGCTGCCGCCTGCTGCGCCGCTGCTGCTTCCTGCTGCTGTGCTGCCGCCATCGCCGCCGCCTGTGCCGGGTCATTCACCGATGCGATCACGTTTCTCACATGCGCAATGCTCTGTGAGGCGATTGCTGCATTGACTGCCGCAGACGCATTCGGATCGCCCGATGCGGTTCCCACAGTAGCCGTGCGCGGCGTTGCCTTATAAGTACTTTTGTTGACCTGCTCGCGGCTGACTTCAACGCCGTCCTCTTTTACGATCTTCCACAGCTGTGCCACATAACCGGTGTGGGAGGACTGTACATTGATGTAACCGATAGCATGACTTCCGTCGGCAACGACCTTTTCTCCTTCCGGAACCGTCTTGCTGATGACTTCGCTTTCATAAATGACCTCCCGGTTGGACGGTCTGGTCTCCACTCCGTAAACGGTAAAGGTAATCTTTTTATTGGCTGTATAGCCCTCGATATAAATCGGATGCTCCAAATTATTGACAAACTTAAAATCCTTCGAGGTACCGGCAATCGCCGCATCTGCGGATGGATCAACATAGGTGACGATCATCGAATGGTTCGAGCGCTCCGTAACCTCCAGCTCCGCACGCAGTACCGCATTGTAAAGCGTCGTGGATACCTGACAGATACCGCCGCCGAGACTCTCCACTACCATGCCGTTCAAATAAGAGCCGGCGAGATAATAACCGTTTTCCTCCGTGAACGGGCTTACCGTCTCATACATCGAAAAGCTGTCGCCCGGATACAGAAGCGTTCCGTTCACAAGCCTTGCGCCGTTTGCCACGTTGCCGGACCGGTTCGAGCCGGAGCTGGAATAGTCTGTCGTAAACGTGCCGAGCACATCCTTGACCTGACTCAGCTCCTCCTCCGTTCCGCGCGGCTCATCCACTGCCACAACCAGATCGACGGCTGCAGCCTCACCATTCCACTCATTGATCAGGTAATCATAGACCGCATTGACGCTGCTATCCACATCGATCTTGACACCGGTCATACCCGGCTCAATGATAAACTCGCCGTTTTCCCTTCTCAGCGTCGCATCCTGCGGGCTGACATTGAACGGTTCACAGTCCGTCTCGATGATTTCTTTAATTTTGGATTTATCAAAATCATAGACGAGATCGAACACCTTATTTTCATGCTGCAGATCCTTCAGAACCTTGTAGCGCTTTACGATATTGCCTTCCTTCCCGACCGCTGCTGCCTCCTTCACAACGTCCTCGTTCTCCCATGTGAGGGAAAGGTCGGAAAGCGGAACGGAAATTTTGTTGTTATTCATCGCATTTAACGTGATCTCCGTATCCTCGATGCTGTCCACATAGTCAAGCACTGCCTGCTTTGCCTCAATGACGGACATGCCGGACACGTCGATGTCTCCGATATAAATACCCTTTTCTATTGTATCCTTGTCTGCGGCAGCGGACGCACTCACCGGAACAAGACCGGCAATGAGCAGAGATACCGATAACGCTGCCAAAAACTTTTTCATATTCATATTGCTCTCCTTATGCTATACTATTAAAGCAGTAACTGTGAAACTACAGCCGAAGCATCGGCTGCCGAAGGCGCTTTCTGTAAAAGTACCTGCCGGTTACTAGAAATTTCCTACAATCGCAAGAACGGACGGAACCACCATTGCAAGAATTAAGATCAGGATAATGACCGTCGAGATGGTCTTCCGTGTTTTCTTGTTATTCATATTGAACATACTGTCACCTTCTTACTATAAAAAGTACCTGTTATTTGAACCTGCATAGCATTTACTGAAAGGATATTATATATGAAATTCCCATTTTTGGCAAGTTTTTTAGTATTTGTCATCTGGCTTTCCTATGAACTGCACAAATCACGCAAACACGAGGCAGATGCCCTAAAGGAATTCTGGCAGAAGGAGCGGGATGCCAACAGTGTCCGCAAAAAGAGTCTTGACTCTCTCGCATACATCACGATCCCTTTAGAAAGACTGCCAATGGATACGGCCTTAGAGCACGAGGAGATTCAGGCACTGGCCGATACGATTCGCAGGCTTTCGGATGAAAAAATCGTCAATCTGACCGGCATCAGCAACACCGACCTAAAGCTCACCTACGGAACGGCAAACATCACGCTGCTGACCGCATACGATCAGAACTATACCCTGCTTGCGAGCACGCTGTATCGGTGGGGACAGCTCTTGTATCGGGAAGGTTATGTCAGCGAGGCAAAGCAGGTTCTTGAATTCGGCATAGAAACGGGCACGGATGTGAGCGGCAACTACAGGTTGCTTGCGCAGATTTACCAGACGGAGGGTGATACCGAACGCTTAAGAAAGCTCCGTGACAAGGCACAGTCGTTACATTCCCTCATGAAAACGCCGATTTTAAACGCACTCAAAGACATCTGCCATGATGCAGAATGATCGTGTCAATAAAACGGCTTGCCTCATTTCTGGTCATTTTCGTAAAATCCAGATAATTCTCCGAGGTCTTATCCTGATAGCTCTGCGTCAGCCCGTGGAAAGCGAGTATACGGTCGATGCTCTCCAGCTGCTTTTTTGTGACAGGGCTTTCCTTTTTGACCTGATATAGCAGCTTGTTTGGCTGAAAGCAGGCTTCGTTTCCCTCAAAAAACCGCTCCCTCAGCTTCTGATATAATGCATAGGCTGCCCGGGCATCCTCGAGGGCACGGTGCGGACGGTAATCAATCCCAAAGTGCTCACAGAGTGCCGGCAGACTTTTGCTCGGCAAGTCCGTAAGACAGGCTCTGGCAATCTTCAGCGTATCAATTCCCTCCCTCTCAAACGAATAGCCGAGATTGACGGCGGCTCTCTTTAAAAAGGAATAATCGAATAAAACCCGGTGTCCCATCAGGCAGCTCTCGCCTGCAAACCGGAGAAAATCACCCATCACTTCCTCGATCGGCGGCGCTGCCTCCAAATCCTCATCACGGATTCCCGTGAGCTCCTTTACCTGCTCGGTCAGTCTCCGTCCGGGATTTACGAACGTCTCATACGTTCCTGTAATCTCCCCACCTGCAATGCGGATGGCTCCGATTTCCACAATTTTATCTTTTTTGGGATCAAGACCTGTCGTCTCCAGATCCACGACTGTAAGCTGCGCCTGCATAAAAGCTCCTCTTTGCTTCTCGTTTTTGGTCAATCAAAATTTACAAAGTATAAAATTACTTACTGTTACAAACCGCAAAATATGTGTTATCTGAACTTTTAAATTTTCTATTTGCGAACTCTGCAAGATTATGTCATATTTTAGTTGCATTGTGATATACATTTCTATTCAAATTCTCAGATGTTCTTTACCGAGGGGAGGAAACTCCCCTTCCCGTCTTACCCGTCAGACACTTCCCCCTGCAGTGTTTGTCAAATAACTACACCAAATCACTTGCCTGCTTTTCCGATTGTTTCAGTTATTTGATGACCGCTGCACCGGAGACTACATCATATACCCGGCAAGAAGAATACTCGCTGCCAGCCCCGCGAGTGTGGACAGGAGCGCACCGGCAAGCGTAAACCTCGTCCGGCTCACCTTCGCCACCATAAAATACACACTCATCGTATAAAAAATCGTCTCCGTGCTGCTCATCATGAGGGAAGTCACATATCCGAGATAGGAGTCCGGTCCGTACTCCTTAAAAATATCAAGCACCAGACCCGTCGCTGCCGAGGAGGAGAACATCTTGACCAGTGTCAGCGGCATCAGCTCGGCGGGAAATTGAACCATCGCCAGCACATTGCCGAGCAGTCTGCCCACAAATTCGAGAAAGCCCGATGCCCGCAAAACACCGACCGCTACCATCAGTCCGATCAGCGTGGGCATGATCTCAACAACTGTCTTCATTCCGTCCTTTGCACCCTTTATGAATTCCTCATATACGCTGATTTTGTTCATCAGACCGTATGCGACAATATAAAAAAGGAGAGCGGGAATGATAATATTGGATAAATTGGCTAAAACATTCATTTCTCTGCTGCAGACCCTTTTCCTTTTCCTCTCTCCCTATTCTATTCGTATATAGGTGGCTGATATGACCACCGCTTTCTGCTATTTGCCTACGAGCCGCGCATGGACTGTTTGACGATGGGCAAATACACACGACTGTTTTATGACAAAACTATACGCAGGCAAGACGGCTCCGGTAAAAGAGCATGCGCCGGAGAAAGGAGCCGTTTGTTTCGCTTAGAATGTATGTATTCTTTTGCCAGAACCGGGAATGATCCGGCTTATTTTTAAGCACGATAAGGTCTTCCATAGAAACGCCGAGCATCAGGCTGAGCGCATAGAAATTCTCAATCGAAGGAATATTTTCTCCGGAAAACCACTTGTACACCGTCTGCACACAGCTGAGACGGAGCTGTTTTTTTATCTCCGAAGGCTTTAAATCCGCCTTCTTGCACAGTACCTTAATTCGTTTTCCTGTCTCTGTCAAATCTATTACCGGAAATTCCATGCAAACCCCTCCTGACAATCGCTCGCTACGCCCGCAGAAAAATCTGTGCGTTACTTCGTGCGT
>JAFUZE010000126.1 GCA_017476765.1 Lachnospiraceae bacterium | reverse complement strand
CTTGTCAATTTTAATAATGTCAAAATCCAGTGCAAAAACAGACTGTATATTGGAATATCCGGTCCCGTAATCATCCATGGAAAACAGGATGCCGTTTTCCTTCAGCTCTCTGACGACGGAGTTGAGAACGTTGTAATCGTGTGCGGCAACCGACTCCGTGATCTCAAAATTGAGCATCCGCTTGTCAATTCCGTAGCTCTCTATAATGCCCAGAATATGCGTGACAAAATCAGGCTGCATACATTGTATGACCGACAGATTGACGTTGATACAGTCCATCCCGCTGCGAGTCGGTACGCCGCTTTTTAAAAAGGCACAGACCTCATGGAGCACAAAATCCCCGATCTGATCAATCATCCCGATCTGTTCCGCAATCGGTATAAACTCATCCGGCGGAATAAAACCGAGTGCCTCATCATGCAGCCGGATCAGTGCCTCCGCCCCGTGAATCTTCTGTCCCTGCAGATGATATGTCGGCTGATAATATACCTCAAAAGCATCTTCCTCAAATCCTCTGTGAATGGCGCGTTCCACGGATGCCCGCCGAATCAGGTAGCCGAGATCAAGTCCCGATAAAATCTTTTTATTCACACTTGCAGGAATCGGGCTGTCCGCCATATAAAAGACATCCTCCGGTGTGGACAGATCAAGCGGTACTACCGCCCGCATCACAACTACCTGCAGTACGATCTCCGTATCATTGCACTCCCAACTCTTCTCAAATCGCTCACTGATATCTTCCGCCAGCTGCTCTGCCCTGTCCGCATCTGTTTCCATACAGGTCAGCATAAAGGTCGATGGATTCGTATGGTAAATACAGTATCTCGGAAGCAGCGACTTAAAGTAATCGGCAACAATTTCAGAAAGAATATCAGTGTTGGAAGAACCGGTCACACGCTGAATAATATCTGCGTTCATCACCTTGATGCAGAGTACCTGAAACACCTGCTTTGCCAAAATGTAATTGTTCAGATCCATCTGCAGCGCTTTTCTGTTATAAAAACCGGTGTCAGCATCCAGCCTGTCATCCTCGCTCTCGACCGCAAGCATCACTCCCATCAATGCAAGCGCCTCTCCGAACAGCTCGCTCTTGATATCAACGTTGAAAAGCTGTATGACAACACCTGCAACCACAACAAAATAAAAGTACAGGATCGCCCGTCTCCGTCTTTTGGTGAGCGCATCCCACGAAAAGGTCAGCTTCCCGATTGCCAGAATAAAGTAAACGACTGCCGCCAGATAAATAAGCGTCTCCGCCCAGTTCCGGCTAAAATCATGATTTTCGTCAAAATAAAATACCCAGTGCGTCAACGGATTCAGCACTACCAAAAACTCCGTTATGAACAAACCCGCTGCATAAAGCAGACTCTTCTTTTTCGTAAACTTCGCCTGTTCCCCTGTCACACAGATCACATAATAGCATAGTGCCGGGCACAACGCCGTATGGAAAAAAAAGTACAGAAAATACATCAGCTCAAACACCATATATGCGGTTTGCGACATATTCCTGTACGGATAGATCAGATCCGAGATCGTACCCGTTGCCGAATTGATGATAACAATAAAAAGCATGATAAGATAGACCTTATTCTGCGGTCTGTCCGTGCGCGACTGGATGATCGTATAAACAAGACAAGTCACGCTCAACAAAAATGCCGCCATATAAAGTGCTATATGAAATTGATTTACCGGTAACACAGCCTTCCTCCCGTTCTTCTTTTGTACAAAAAACCGACGTTTCTATTCTATTCTCTCGAACCGCTCCTGTCAACAGAATCGTGGCAGCATGAAGCGATTGCCTGCTTTCCCGATTGCCCTGTCAGAGCTTTCAGCCCTGAAATGCAAACGCATTTTGAATATGCCGGAGCGTCCCGTCCCCGTAAATTGCAACCACATCAAACGAAAGCGGTGTATCCGTGCCGTATCCGTGCTTCATCAGATAATACAGGGCGCAGCGGCTGATGCGTCTCTGTTTTCTTTGATCCACTGCCTCAAGAGGATCCCCGAAAGCAGTTGCGGTGCGGAACTTCACTTCGACCACAGCAATCCCGCCATCCTTTTCCGCCACAATGTCCAGTTCTCCATAGCGGCTGACATGCACATTGCGGTCTAAAATCCGATAGCCGTGCTCTGCCAGATAATCTGCCGCCATCTGCTCATACGCAGCACCCATCCTTCTTTTATTTGTCTCCCCCGTAATATGTTTCCCCCTTTTTGCTGTTCCGATAGCTGCTTCCCCGCACCACAAAATGCTGCTGCGCCTTCCGTCCGGAAGCCACGCCACGCTATCGGTTGATCTTTGCCCGAATCTTGTCCATCTGATCGACAAAGACGAGAACCTCCGCCACGACCTCATAAAGCTCCGGGGGAATGCAGTCCCCGATCTCCAGCTTCGAAAGCGCATTTGCAAGCTTGTCATCCCGGTGTACCGGAACGCTCGACTCCTTCGCCTTCTCGATAATGCGCTCCGCAAGTGCGCCTTTGCCTGTCGCGACGATCTTCGGGGCATCGTCATTCGGATCGTATTCGAGGGCGATCGCCTGTTTGACCTTTTGTTTTTTTGTGTCCATCTGTTTTCCCCCTATGCCTTCACGTCAAAGGAATTGACGCTTAAAAGCCTTGTCCTGACACTTGCCGCCCGGTGCTCCATCATATGCTCGATCACGGTTTTCTCTTCCTTCTCCCCGCGCATCGTCACGCTGCTGCTGGTCTGATACCCCTTTGCCGCGAGCCTCTCATCGAGCAAATGAATATTTTCGCTGATAAAATCAATCAGATCATCGTCCCGCAGATAAAAGTGTGTCGCCACACGGCTTGCACCGCTCATCTGCACATGCACATCCACCGGACCGATATGATCCATATCCAGATGCAGAAGCGCACTCAGATTTCCGTCGGCATCCGCCATATGCTTTTTGTTCGTATAGACGTATAAATCTCCGTTCGTATGCTGCTCGAACATTTTAAGCGGCAGCTGTACATATTGGTAGACCTGATTGAGCTGATTCATGAACTGCACATTGTCCTGCATATTCATCACATTCTGCATCGCCTGCGACTGTCCGAGTCCGGCATTCGACAACGCATGACCCATCTGGCTCATTTTGGTCAGGAGCTTTTCATACATCTGTCCGACCTTGCCCTCATCCGCCACATCCTCCGGACGAAGCGACAGCTGCGCAGACAGCTGGTTTTTCATCTGATTCATCAGCCCCCTTGAGCCAAAGAGTGTGTTTTTCACCGACTCCCCGATCGCTTTTTGCAGCTGACCGCTTTTCTCCAAAAAAGCAGCCTCCGCGATTTTATAGGCAGCGCTTTTCGGGTTCAGCTGCCCGAGCTTTGCCGCCTCCTCATGGAGCTCCCGCACAAGCGTTTCATGCTTTGTGAGAAATTCGGATTTGATATCGGCTCTTGTATCCAAAGCCTGTCCGCTCCGGCTGTCCGGGGATTTTGGTCCGTTTTCCCCCTCTGACCGGATGCCCTCGGAACCAAAAGGCTCCTGTCCGCTTTGCCGCACCCTGCCGGCGGCATCCGAAAGCCCACGGTTCTCTTCCTGCACCCTGCCGGATACATCCGAAAGTCCCGGCTTTCCTTCCTTCACTCCCGCATCGCCTTTGCTTCCCTCCGGGAGCTCCGAAACAATCACCGTCCGGCTGTCTGCGGACTGCACCTGCCTTGCATGCAGCTCTCCGCCGCCCGGAGATGCCGAATCAGTCCTTGCCCCTTCTAAGGCCGCCGTCTGCTCCCTTGCCGGCTCTGCCGCTGTCTGTTCCGGCGCTTGCGATACCTCCGAAGGCTTTTCCCCCGGCTTTGACCGTAACAGATCATCGAGCAGCGAAAGCACCTGACCTGCTCTGTCCTGCTCCGGAAGCACCGCCTGACCTGCCTGCTCCCCGCTCCCTGCCGCCTTCGTCTCTCCGCTCAAAAGCTGCTTAAGCTGTCCCTCGGCATCCAACCATTTCTGCGTCTCCTCAAACGATTCCAGCGCCTCATCCGGCAGCTCGGCAAGCTGTATCATATCGCGCACAAGCTGCATGGAATCCGCAATGCCGCTGCCGCCCTTTCCCTCAAAGAGCGCCAGACCTTCCTCAAACACCGCATCGCTTATGGCATCGAGTCCGTCCAGTATCTGGTGCCGGTTGTTCTCGTAGCTCTCAAACTGCCGGATGCTCACATCCGTAATCTCGATTCCGAGATTTTTCATGCGGATGAGCTGTGCGCCGGGGACGTCCGGATTTTTCAAAAGGAGACGGTACATGCTCTGCAGATTCTCCTTGTCAATGCGCATGCCCTCCTGCATCATATTTTCCACAAGCGCAAGGTTCTTCTCACTCGGCGGCAGCCCCGCAGCTTCCAGCGCCCGGAGCGTATTGGGATTCGGCGGCTGCTTCGTCTGCCCGATCTCGGAATCCTTCTCCGTGCTCTCATTTTGCTGCGCGCTTACCTTCCCGCCCTTTTCGCTCTTTTCCGCCGATACGGAATCATAGGCATAGGTATTTTGTTTGATGGAACTGTTAAAATCAAGATACATGTCTCACCTTTTTACAAGAAATGACCGATAAAGCTCCGTCTGTGGATGGGCGACGGTCCGTATTTTTTCAGTGCCGCAATGTGGGCTGCCGAGCCATAGCCCTTGTTGGAGGCAAAGCCATATTCCGGCATGACCTGATCATACTCCGTCATCAGCCTGTCTCTTGTAACCTTTGCAATGATACTCGCTGCCCCGATCGAAATGCTCTTGGCATCTCCCTTGATGATCGGCACCTGCCGAATCTCCATCTGCGGGATGGTCACAGCGTCGTTTAATAATATATCGGGTCTTACGGACAAATTTTTAACAGCTTCCCGCATGGCTTCATAGGTTGCCTGCAAAATATTGATCTCATCGATGCGCTCCGGCGCAGCATAACCGACTGCTGCCGCAACCGCCTTTTCCATAATCTCCTCATACAGCTGCTCCCTCTTCGCTGCGGAGAGCTGTTTCGAATCGTTGATATACAAAATATCGCAGTCCTTCGGAAGAATGACCGCACCGGCAACGACCGGACCGGCGAGCGGACCTCGTCCCGCCTCATCGATTCCGCAAATATATGCACAGTCGGCATACCGGTATTCATACTCCTTCAGCCGTTCAATCCTCTGCTTTTCCTTCTCAATGGCGGTCAGTCTCTTTCGGGCAGCTGCCACCAGCTTCCGTACGCCCGCCCGCTCGTCCTTCTCAAATTCAAGGATAAATTCAGGCAGCATGGAATCCTCTGCTGCCTGATATCGCTCTTTTATGTCACTTATTTTCAGCATTGTCTCTGACCTGCTTTCCTCTAATCATGTTTTAACACACCCGCCCGGTCAAACGGATAAATCCGCACCCAAGCCCTTCCGATAATGTCAGCACGTTTGATGCTGCCAACCTCAACCGTCCGGCTGTCCGAGCTGTGATTCCGGTTATCCCCCAGAACAAAGTACTCATCCTCCCCGAGCGTAACCGGAGCAAGTGCCCTTCCGGGATCCTGAATCTGCTCCTTGCCATAGTCCTCCTCAAGCAGCTCACCGTCAATGTAAATCTTTCCGTCCTCGTCAATCTGCACAGTCTCTCCCGGCAGGCCGATAATGCGTTTTATATAATAGGTGTGCGCCTGCCACCGAATCGGAAAGACAATGATGTCAAAGCGCTCCGGATCGTGAAAACGGTACGTCAGCTTGTCCACAATCAGGTTATCCTCATGGAACAGCGTCGGCTCCATCGACTGCCCGTCGACTCTCGTTCTCTGACCGACAAACGTGACGATCAGAAATGTCAAAAGCAGCGCCACCGCCAGATAAATAACCGTATTCAGAATTTCTTTTACTACGTGATTCACCTTTTTTTCCCCTTTATACTTCGCATTTTATGTCTTATCTGTGCTTCAATATCCCGAACTTGCTAAACGGATAGATGCGCATCCATGCCCTGCCGACTATGTCGGAGCGCCTGATATTGCCCACCGCCTCGAACCGGCTGTCCGAGCTGTCGTTGCGGTTATCCCCGAGCACAAAATATTCATTCGGTCCGAGCTGTATCGTTTGAAACGCCCTTCCCGGGTCAAGAATGACTTCTTTCCCGTAGGATTCCTCCAGAATCTCGCCGTTAATATAAATATTGCCGTTTTCATCGATACGCACCGACTCTCCCGGCAGACCGATAATACGCTTTATGTAGAACGTCTTTTCCTCGTACTTGAACGGAAAGACAATGATATCAAAACGCTCCGGATCGTGAAAACGGTACGTCAACTTATCCACGATCAAATTGTCCTCATTGGAAAGCATCGGCTCCATCGAACTGCCGTTGACTCTCGTTCTCTGCCCCACAAATGTAATGACCAGATAGGTCAATAAAAGCACAACCAGCACATATACGCTGGTGCTTAAAATTTCCTTTAATACACGATTCACCGGTAAACCTCTTTTCCCTTATTCTTTTTCTCCTCTTTGATTCTAATTCTTTTCCGCAAAAAGCACAAGAAAAACAAATGAAAATTTTCACTGTGACTTTGTCTGTCCACAGTCCATATAGTTCTGAATGAATGGTAGCTTTCATTGCAACCTGTAATATTATATCATAAAACTTCCCGTATGAGAATAGCTGTATTGCTCATACGGGAAGTTCCCTTTTCAGCGTTCTTCACACCCTATAGAGAGCTTGGGCTCCCTAAAAGCGGTTTCAACAAACGAATGTGTAAGGCAAACCTTTACAACGCAAAATCCACATGCTGAATCGTACCTGCGCCGCCGTTCTCCTTCAGATAGATACCGCTCGAGCGCACAACCGCATTCGTCTGCTGCGATTCGTCACTCTTCAGCGAGAACTGCGTATCGGCATTTCCGAGATAGATCGCTCCGACACCAGCCTCCTTCAAAGACAACAATCTGTCATTTCCGGAAGCATCCTGGTACCATACCTTGAGCT
>JAFUZE010000125.1 GCA_017476765.1 Lachnospiraceae bacterium | reverse complement strand
GGCTCGTGCGGGAGAGGTCGGCAAGGGCTTTGCGGTCGTGGCGGAGGAAATACGGAACCTCGCCGATTCGAGCAGGGTCACGGCAAACAATATTCAGGATATCAGCTGCCACATTGTCGGTGCAGTCGGCAAGCTTGCCGATCATGCCGCAGAGATCATCGAATTTTTGAATGATACAATCCTTAAGGATTATGACAATTTTGCGATGGCGACGGATACCTACAATAAGGATGCCGAGAATGTGGATACGTTCTTTACCAACTTTAAGAATCAGGCAGATGAGCTGCAGCAGATCATGAACAATATGGGAAGCTCCTTAAGCGGAATTACCGTTGCGATGGACGAGAGCGCCAAAGGGGTAGTGACGGCAGCGGAGAGTACCGCAAATTTGGCGGACGAAATCTCGGATATTTACAAGGAGGCTGAGAACAACTTGAGCATCAGCGACTCCCTCCACGGAGAAGTAGATCGATTTAAAGACATGTAGAGAAGGCAGGAGGATATATGAAAGATCAATATTTATTGGAGAAGGCAAAAGCGTTGTTCCCGAAGCTCCTTGAGACGACTGCAGTGCCGACGGAAACCATAGAACCGATACAGGAGGGGCAGGCGGTCTGTGCAAAGAGCGCACCCCATTATAAGGAGAGAGCACTTCGTAACGGCGAGAAGGTATTTCTTGATTTCGGGAATCATCTGACCGGTTATCTGACGATCAGGATGGCGTCAGAAGGGGCGCATCCGGATGCGCCGGTATGGCTCAAGGTGCGCTTTGCGGAGAGGCTGGACGAGTTTTTTGAGGATGCAGCGGCGTATCAGGGATGGATCAGCAAGTCGTGGATTCAGGAGGAACAGATACATATCGATGTGCTGCCGGCAGAGTATTCATTTGAAAGGAGATTTGCATTTCGCTATGTGGAGATCGAAGTGCTGGATATCAGCTCCAAATTTGCGCTAGTCATAACGGATGCACAATGCAGGGCGGTTTCCTCGGCAGACGACGATGCGCTGCTGCCGTATCAGGCGAAGGAGGAGCGCTTCTCGCAGCTTGACCGCATTGCGGTGCGCACCCTGCATGAGTGTATGCAGCGGGTGTTCGAGGATGGACCAAAGCGTGACAGAAGGCTCTGGATGGGTGATCTCAGAATCGAGGCTCTCGCCAACTATGAGACGTATCGGCAAAACAATCTGGTCAAGCAGGGGCTGTATTTGTTTGCCGGGGATACGCTTCCGGACGGACAGGTCAGCGCCAACATGTTTATCGAGCCGGAAATTGAGGCGGACGATGTGGCGATGTTTGATTATTCCCTCTTCTTTGTGGCTGCGCTCCGGGATTATGTCAGACAGACCGGCGATGATGAGGCATTGCGTGATCTGTACAAAACAGCAATGCGTCAGATCGAGCTGGCATCGCATCGTCTGAATGAGGAAGGTGTAATAGCGGATTCCGATCAGTTAGGCTGGTGCTTCCTCGACTGGAATCTGAATTTGAACAAACAGGCGGGAGCTCATGGCGTGTATTTATATGCGTTAAAGGCGGCAATGGAGCTGTCGGAGCTGTACGGAGATTTTGAAGAGCAGGCAAGATTAGAGATAGAGCTCGAGGAGAGAAAGCGTGATGCACAAAGGGTTCTCTGGGATGATGAACAGGGTGTGTTTGTCAGCGGAGCCCAGCGTCAGATTTCGTGGGCAAGCCAGTGCTTCCTCATTTTGGGAGATGCGGTCTCGAGGGAAGAGGGCATACAGCTTTTGGAGCGGATGGAAACGCGAAAGGATGCGGAGCAGATGGTGACACCGTATATGTATCACCATTATGTGGAGGCGCTGCTTTATTTGGGAATGGAAGAGAAAGCTAAGCAGGTGCTCATGCAGTACTGGGGCAGTATGGCAGAGCAAGGGGCGGATACCTTCTGGGAACTGTACAATCCGAAGGCTCCAAGCGAGTCGCCGTACGGCGGAACGATCGTGCTTAGCTACTGTCATGCATGGAGCTGTGCACCGGCATATTTTATCAGAAAATATCAATGGTAGTTGTGCGGAAAGGATGAGGATATGAAGGCAGTAATTTTTGATTTGGACGGAGTGATCTGCTTTACAGACAGATATCATTATCTGGCATGGAAGGAAATGGCAGATGAGATCGGTGTATATTTTGACGAGACGATCAACAACCGCTTGCGCGGGGTGAGCAGGATGGCATCGCTGGAGATTATTCTGGAAAAGGCATCCGGAGAGTATTCCCAGAAGGAGAAGGAGGCACTTGCCGAAAAGAAAAATGCCATCTATGTGAAGCTTCTCGACCGTATGAGCATTTCGGATCTTTCAGACGATGTAAAGAGGACGCTCGAGGAGCTCAGAAAGCGGGGGTATCTTCTTGCGATTGGCTCAAGCAGTAAAAATACGAAAAAAATATTAGCGAAGATTGGTCTGGGTGATTTTTTTGATGCGATATCGGACGGCACGAACATTACCAGATCAAAGCCCGATCCGGAGGTATTTCTCAAGGCAGCCGAAATGCTTTCGGTGACTCCGCAGGAGGCTTTGGTCGTGGAGGATGCGCTTGCCGGGATTGATGCCGCTGTCTCGGGAGGCTTTTCGAGTGCGGGAATCGGAGAAGCGGCAACGCATGAAAAGGTAACCTATCGGATAGAAAAGCTTTCCGATTTGCTTGGAATTTTACAGGGCAAATAAGCGTATCAGGCTTTGGAACATAGGAAAGAGGGAGAGCGGAGGATGACAACTTATTATCTTGCGGTAGATATTGGTGCCTCGAGCGGGAGACATATACTTTTTTGGTTGGACGGCGGAAGGCTCAAAATGGAGGAGATTTACCGATTTGAGAACGGGATGAAGAAAAAGGACGGACATCTGGTGTGGGATGTCAGGCATCTGTTCGAAGAAATCCTGACAGGGATGAAGCATTGCCGGGAAATCGGCAGGATTCCGGTATGTATGGGAATTGATACATGGGCTGTGGATTATGTGCTTTTGGATGAGAGCGATCAGATACTCGGCGAGGTATATGGATATCGGGATGCCCGTACGGACGGCATGGATCGTGAAGTATACCGGCTCATACCGGAGCAGCAGCTCTACGAAAGGACCGGCATTCAGAAACAGAGCTTTAATACAATTTATCAGCTGATGGCGGATGCCAAAAAGCGTCCGAAGCAGCTTCGGGCAGCGAAAACCTTTCTCATGCTGCCGGACTATTTTGCTTTCCGTCTGACCGGTGTAAAGGCTTCGGAATATACAAATGCGACCTCGACACAGCTTGTGGATCCGGTGACAAAGCAGTGGGATAAGGAATTGATCGAGCAGTTGGGATTTCCTTCCGGCATATTTCTTCCGCTAAGCCGTCCCGGAAGCCCGCTTGGCAGGCTTTCCGCCGAAATGCAGTCTGTTGTGGGGTTCGATTGTGAGGTCGTCCAGTGCGCAACCCATGATACGGCTTCCGCTGTGATGGCAATGCCGGTCTGTACGGACGGCGGGAAGGAGACGGTGTCCGGGCGAGAAAGTGCCAGGCTGCCGGATGGCGATGAAACGGATAGCGGTGAAGCGAAGAATGGCAAATCGGAGAGCGCAGGCGGGCTGTATATCAGCTCCGGTACTTGGTCGCTGATGGGAGTGGAGCTGCCGGAGCCGAATTGCAGCGAGCAGAGCCGAAGCGATAATTTCACGAACGAGGGCGGATATGCATATCGGTTCCGCTATCTGAAAAATATTATGGGACTTTGGATGATACAGTCCGTCAGACATGAGCTTGGCGATACCTACAGCTTTGCCGAGCTGGCGGAGATGGCGCAGCGGGAGAACGATTTTCCGAGTGTTGTGGATGCGAACGATCCGGTTTTTCTGGCTCCGGCTCATATGGGAGATGCGGTGCGGGAGTATTGCCGAAGAACGAAGCAGCCGGTGCCTGAAACGATCGGGCAGCTCGCTGCTGTCATTTATAAGAGTCTCGCCGCCTGTTACGGAGAGGTGCTAAAGGAGCTTGAGCGAAATACCGGCAGGCATTACGAGAGCATCCATATTATAGGCGGAGGCTGCAAGAACCAATACTTAAATCAGCTTACCGCCAATGCGGCAGGCAGGGTTGTCTATGCAGGACCCTCCGAGGCGACGGCGATCGGAAATGCGCTTGCGCAGATGATTTACCGTGGTGAGTTTGCCGATCTAAAGCAGGCAAGAGCATGTGTAGGAGAGTCATTTGAAATACAGAAATTCACACCAGTTTATCAAGAGAAGGAGGCATCGATATGACCACAAAAGAGAGATATGAATCCGCAAAGGAAATTTACGGAGCGCTTGGGATTGACACGGATGAGGCAATATCCAAGCTGGAAAACTTTAAGATTTCCATGCACTGCTGGCAGGGCGATGATGTGCAGGGCTTTGACCACGAAGGACCGCTGACCGGAGGTATTCAGACGACCGGCGACTATCCGGGCAGGGCGAGAACCCCGGAGGAGCTGATGGCAGATATCGACAAGGTGCTGTCCTTTGTGCCGGGCAAGCATAAGCTGAATCTGCATGCGAATTATGCAATCTTTGAGGAGGGCGAGTTTGCCGATCGGGATCAGCTTAAGCCGGAGCATTTTAAAAGGTGGGTAGAGTTTGCGAAGGAGAGAGGGCTCGGGCTTGATTTTAATCCGACCTATTTTTCGCATCCGATGGTGAAGGATAACCTGACCCTGTCCCATCCGGATTCCGAGGTGCGGGATTTTTGGATACGGCACGGTCAGGCATGTATCCGCATCTCGGAGTATTTTGCCGACGAGCTTTCGCAGCCTTGTATGATGAATATCTGGATACCGGACGGCTATAAGGACATTCCGGCGGACAGAATGGGTCCGAGGGCGCGATTTGCGGATTCGCTCGATCAGATACTCGGTATCGGTTATGATAAGAAAAAGGTACTGGTATGCCTCGAATCAAAGGTGTTTGGAATCGGGGTGGAATCCTACACCGTCGGTTCTGCGGAGTTTACGATGAATTATGCGATGAAGCATGGCATTCTGCCGCTGATGGACAACGGTCACTATCATCCGACCGAGGTCGTTTCCGACAAGCTCTCCTCGATGCTTTTGTTCCATGACAAGGTGGGGCTTCATATTACAAGACCGGTTCGCTGGGATTCCGACCATGTCGTGCTGTTTGACGACGAGACAAAGGAGATTGCGAAGGAGATCGTGAGAAATGATGCGATCGACCGCTGCATGTGCGGACTTGACTTTTTTGATGCCTCGATCAACCGTATTTCGGCGTGGACGGTCGGCATGCGCAATTTCCAGAAGGCAATGCTCTATGCGCTTCTGCAGCCGAGCCGAAAGCTGAAGGAGCTTCAGGATCAGAACCGGTTCACGGAGCTGATGATGCAGTCCGAGGAGCTGAAGACCTATCCGTTCGGCGATGTGTGGGATTATTTCTGCGAGAAAAACGGAGCGCCTGTAAGAGAGGCTTGGTATGCAGAGGTGGAGGCGTACGAGAAGGAAGTGCTGAGCAAGCGGTAGAAGAGCAAGAAGAAGTGCCGGTCAGAGCGATGAAGGGTGCGGAAAGGAATCGCTGAGCAAAGCGGTAGAAGAGCATAAAAAAGAATCGCTGAGCGGACGATAGAAAAGAGGATGAAAAATGGGAATATTAGATGTGAAATTCGTACAGGGTTTTTTGCGAATGGCAAATGACGGCTGGGAGCAGGGATGGCATGAGAGAAACGGAGGCAATCTGTCCTACCGGATTAAGCCGGAGGAGGTAGAAGAGGTAAAAGAGTATCTGAGCGAGGATCAGACCTGGGAGCCGATCGGAACCTGCGTGCCGGAGCTGGCAAACGAGTATTTCATGGTCACGGGAAGCGGAAAGTATTTCCGCAATGTGATGTTGGATCCGGAGGATTCTGTCTGCATTATTAAGCTCGATGCTTCGGGTGAGAAATATCAGGTGCAATGGGGACTTTCGGGCGGAGGCAGACCGACCTCCGAGCTTCCGAGCCATCTTATGAACCATGAGGTCAAGAAGCAGACAACAGACGGAAGATATCGGGTCATTTATCACGCACATACGACAAATGTGATTGCGCTGACCTTTGTCCTGCCGCTGTCCGACGAGGTGTTTACGAGAGAGCTGTGGGAGATGGCAACCGAGTGTCCGGTCGTGTTCCCGGATGGAATCGGTGTTGTTCCGTGGATGGTTCCGGGAGGCAGGGATATTGCGATTGCCACCTCAGAGCTTATGAAAAAGTATGATGTGGCAGTCTGGGCGCATCACGGGATTTTTGCAGCGGGAGAGGATTTTGATCTGACATTCGGGCTGGCACATACAGTGGAGAAATCTGCGGAGATACTTGTCAAGACCCTCTCGATGACAAGCGCAAAGCGCCAGACGATAGAGCCTGAGAACTTCAGGAATCTGGCGGTGGATTTTAAGGTGACCTTGCCGGAGAAGTTTTTATATGAGAAAACAGACGGCGGTCTTTGAAAAGGAGGAGAGTAAAGTGAAAAAATTTTTAGCTTCATTGTTGGTTATGGTGTTAAGTTTGGCAGTGCTGACCGGATGCGGCGATGATCCGGACTCGTTCGGACATGGGAGCGAGGAATCGGAGGACGGCGACATTACGATCACGATGCTGTTTTCCGGAGTTGCGACGGAGGATGATTTCCAGACGATGATTCTTCCGAAGCTGATTAAGGAGAAGTTCCCGAACATTACGCTGGAAGTGACCGAGCTGCCGGATGATCAGTATTACACGGCGCTCAAGACCAAGCTGGCATCGGGAGAATGTCCGGACATTATTATGGTTCAGCCTAAATATGCAGGCACCAATTCTGTCATCAGTCTTGCACAGGCAGGATATCTGCTCGATCTGTCTGACCTTGCCTGTCTTGATCTGGCAGGAGATGCAGCAAAGCAGTCCTTTACCTATGACGGAAAGGTGTATGGCATCTCGCAGGGGGCAGCGATGCTCGGAGCCTTCTATAATAAGGATATGTTTGAGGCAAATAGTTTGGAGGTCCCGACGACCTGGGATGAATTTTTGAATTGCTGCGAGACGCTGCAGCAGGCGGGAATCCAGCCGATCGTTATGGGCGATAAGGATGCCTATGTGATGCAGTTTGGACTGTACCAGATTGCTGCCAATGAAATTTATCCGAACAATCCGACCTACGATGATGAACTGAGAACCGGAGAGACGCATTTCACGGACGAGGGAACGTGGGATAAGGTACTGGAAATGTACTACGAGCTGTATGAAAAAGGGTATATCAATACGTCATCTCTGGGCTTGGGTGCGTCGCAGGCGATGCAGATGTTCGTGGACAGCGAAGCGGCAATGACCTTTGACGGCTCCTTCAATCTTCAGGGCATCAACGCAGCGGGCGCAGTGGATTTTGAGAGAGGCTATTTCCCGATTCCTGCGGAAAATGGCGATACCTATGCGGCGATGGCTCCGGGCGGCGGTCCGGCAGTTTATTCGGGAACAAAGCATCCGGAGGAGGCAAAGGCGATTCTGGATTATTGGTTCGACGGAGAGTCGCCGGTATATGAGGCGTATTCTAAGGACGGTAATGCCATCGTTACCTATGGTGTCGGCTCTGATAAAAACGATCCGATCTTTGATACCTTTCTTGATATGTACCGGGACGGAAAAGCGTGGTATTGGTGCAATCAGGCATGGCCGGCAGGCACGGAAACGGAAATGGAAGCCCTCTTCGGCAGTATGATCGGTGGTCAGGGAACGACGATCGACGATATTACAAGCGGAATGCAGCGCAAGCTGGAGGAGCTTTTGGAGCAGTAATAAGTCCTGCCAAAGCCGGATGGTTCCGGCTCCGGCTTTGCGCAGCTTTTGGTACCATTATGAGAAACGGCAGTTATTCCGTATCTTATGAGGAAAGAAGGTATTATATGAAGAACAAGAACAAGAAATCAGGCATGCTGGTAATGCCGAATCGTATGTACATTTTTGCGGTGCCGGCATTGCTTCTCTTTTCGGTATTTTGGATTTATCCGGTACTGCAGCTGTTTTATTACAGCTTTACCAATTTTAACGGAATCAACTACAACTATGATTTTGTGGGATTTAAAAATTTCGCGCGCATTATATCGGAGGGCTCACTGCTCAATTCGATACTAAATACGCTTCTTTATACACTGATTATTGTTGTAGTCAGCAATGTGATCGGACTTGCTCTGGCATTTATGCTCAACATGGGACTGAAGGGAACGCGCTTTTATCGGACGGCAGTCTATATTCCGGCATTGTTCAGCGCAATTGTCGTCGGCTTTATCTGGTCCTATGTATATATGCCATCCTCGGGTATGGTTGCGTCGATCGTCGATCTGTTCGGCGGGGAAGGTAAGTGGCTGAATCTTCTGGGGAATTACCAGACAGCACTTGTGAGTATTGCGGCTGTGGATATCTGGAAGAATATCGGAACGACGATGATCATTTACCTTGCAGGACTTCAGACGGTGAATGAGAGCTATGTGGAGGCGGGAATGATCGACGGCTGCACAGACTGGCAGCTGATTAAATATATCAAGCTTCCGCTCATTTCGACGACGATTACGATCAATGTCGTGCTGAACGTGATTGCGGGACTCAAGGCATTTGACTTTTCTTTTATTATGACGAACGGAGGACCGGGCAGGGCGACGAATACGCTGATGTTCTCCATATTCCAGATGGCATTTAACGATCAGATGATGGGGAAGGCAAGCGCATTCAGTGTAGTATCCTTTGCGGTGATTGTCCTGATTACGATTATCATGCTGATTCATATGAACCGGAAGGAGGTTGAATTTTAATGGGAAAGAAAAAGACAAAGGTCTCTCGGGTTATTATTTATATTTTTCTGACATTATTTTCTGTTATCATGCTGTCTCCTTTGGTCATTGTGCTCTCCAGCTCGTTTCGGACACCTGGAAATATGACATCACCGCTTAAGCTTTTCAGGGAGTTCAGCCTGGAAAGCTATGTGACGGCATTTACGAAGATGGGATATTTAAGCGAGTTCGTAAACAGCTTTATCACGACGGCGGGCTCCGTTTGCATCATTGTTCTGCTTACCTCAATGGCGGCTTATCCGCTTGTCAGAATCAAGAAAAAGAGCAGCCGGGGATTATATTATTTTTTCATCGCAGGAATGGTGATTCCGGCGCAGATGATCATTGTGCCGATTGCGCAGGTATTCGGGCGTTTACACATACCGAACACAAGATTTACGCCGATGATCATGTTCGTGACATGCAGCCTCCCGTTTGCGATATTCCTCTATACCGGTTTTTTGAAAAGTGTTCCGGTAGAGCTTGAGGAAGCGGCATTTTTAGAAGGTGCCGGACTTTGGAGGAGGTTTTTTACCATCGTATTTCCGATGTTAAAGCCGGCGACCGTATCCGTCATCATTACGCAGGGAATGTGGATCTGGAATGACTATTTCTTCCCGATGGTATTCACAACCAAACGCACACAGTATTCCCTGCCGGTCGGCATGATTCAGTTTTTGGGAGACCGGGAAAATCCGGCACAGTGGAATGTGCTCTTCGCAGCCTGCATCTTGTGTGCCATCCCGTTGATTATTTTGTTTTTATGCCTGCAGAAGCATTTTGTAAACGGAATCGCTGCAGGTGCCGTAAAGGGATAACGTATCAATTGCCCTGTCATATTTTTTGGAACGCCCTCACCCCCACAGGAATGTCCGGTATTTCTTCTTCGACTACCTCTCTTTCTTGTATCGGCATTCTCCGAGGGCGCTCGAAAAAATATGGCAGGGCTAAAATTTTTTATAGTTAGAATTTTTTCAAAACCAAATTAAATTTACCTATAAGGTAAATTCTCGTTGACAAGAAACAATAAGAGTGGTAAATTAAATTTACCTGCAAGGTAAATTTGAATCAGAGGTGATGCATTGCAGATAACATACAGGAACAATAAGATTGAAAAGGTTTGCACAGATGCGCATGAGGCTGAGAAAAAACATGGTAAAAAAATGGCGGAGAAGATACATCAGCGAATAGATCAGATTTCGGCTGCTGAATCAGTAGAGCAGATGATACAATTCCGGATTGGGAGATGTCATTTATTGACAGGTGATCGGACACAGCAATATGCCGTTGATCTTGTTCATCCGTATCGTCTGGTATTTGCAAAAGCAGGAAATGAAATTCAAATCGCTGATGTTATAGAAATTGTTGACTATCATTAGGGATAGAGTATAAGGAGGATCATATGAAGAGAAGCCGGCATATCATTGCCACGCCGCCGGGAGCTACGATTAAGGAGCAGCTCGGAGAACGTGATATGAGTCAAAAAGAATTTGCGGCAAGAATGGAGCTGTCGCAGAAGCATGTCAGCAAGCTCATACATGGAGAGGTTCACCTTACCCCGGAGGTTGCCGTGCGTCTGGAAATGGTTTTGGGAATTCCGGCACAGTTTTGGAATAATTTGGAGGCAATCTATCAGGAGAAATTGGTCAAGGTAAAAAATGAAAATGAAATGGAAACCGATCTCGAGCTTGTAAAGAAGCTTCCATATAATGAGATGGTAAAGCTTGGCTGGATACCGGCAACCCCGAACGATGAGGAACGGGTATTATACGCCAGAAAGTTTTTTGAGGTCGTCACATTGGAAATTTTGCAGGATCCCCTCATCAACCGCATTGCGTGTCCGCGGACAAATGCGATAGAAAATGTAGATTTTGCTCTGCTTGCATGGGCACAGGAGGCAAAGCTGGAAGCGCGGCGCATAAATACAAAGCCGATCGATTTGGGGGCGGTAACTGATTTTTTGCCTGACATCAGGCGGATGACACAGGAAAACCCTGCGGAATTCTGCCCTAAGCTGCAGGAGGAATTTGCCGAATTTGGCGTTGCATTAGTTTTTCTTCCTCATGTCGGGGGAAATTTTTTACATGGTGCAACCTTTTACGATGGGGATAAAATTGTGCTCGGCATCACAGTCGCCGGGAAGGAGGCAGACGAATTTTGGTTCAGCCTTTTTCACGAACTGGCGCATATCCTTTGCGGACACATCAATCAGCCCGAGGGAACAACGGATGAAGATGAGCGGGAGGCAGATTTGTTTGCTGCCGACACACTCATTCCGCATATCGAATATGAACGTTTTCGGGCGAGCCATGAGTTTTCGGAGGAGGCGCTCCGGCGCTTTGCTGCCTATGTCGGAATTGATCCTGGAATTGTGGCGGGACGATTGCGAAAGGAAGGCTGTATCCAACCGGGCGTATACAAGAGTATGAACAGACGGTATGCATTTCAGTAGGAGTTAAGAGGAGTGGGAAAATCCTCCGAAATACCAAGCGGATACCGCAAGGATTGAAAATCATATAGCACATGAGCCGGGCTTGTGGTAAAATCATATCACGAGTCCGGCTCTCTTAAGTCATTGCGAAACGTCACAAGGCGCTCGTAATTTGCAGAGAGCCTCCAAGTACTGAATAAAGCAGGATCACAGTGAGGTTTCTATGTATATTACAGATCTTTCATTTATATTTTGGTTTCTGCCGCTGTCGCTGATTCTTTATCATTTCGTTCCGGATCGCATAAAGGAATATGTATTGCTGGCAGTCAGCCTGTTTTTTTATGCGTGCGGCAGCCGTACATATTTTTTTCTGTTTCTGATCTCGATTACGGTAAATGTCATTCTGGGAAGATGTCTGTACAAACGGGAAAAACCGGATGTCTTGAGAACACTGATGCTTGTATGCGGAATCGTGCTCGATGTTTCCCTGCTCGGCTATTATAAATATTCTCATTTTCATTCGTTTCTCTTGCCGCTCGGAATTTCCTTTTTTACGTTTAAGGAAATCTCATATTTGGTCGATGCCTATACCGGCAAGGCGGTCTTGGAAGAAAACCCGCTGCACGATGCGCTGTACCTGTCATTCTTTGCCCAGCTGCAGTCGGGACCGATTTCCAGATATGCGGATATGGGCAGCTCTTACAAGGATGCTTCACAGCGCAGGAAGCGGAAGCTTGAAATGTTTTCGGAGGGATGTTACCGGTTCATTATCGGTTTTAACAAAAAAATTCTTCTTGCCGATGTGCTGTCCAATATTACGGCACAGGCTTTTTCGGCATCACCCGGTCAGATGTCGGCAGCGCTTGCGTGGTTAGGCGCAGTCTGCTACTCGCTGCAGCTGTTTTTTGACTTTTCGGGATACTCGGACATGGCAATCGGTATTTCCGGGATGTTTGGCTACAAATGTCCGGAGAATTTCAAATACCCTTACATGACCGCATCCGTCTCCGAGTTCTGGAGAAGATGGCATATCACGCTTGGTGCATGGTTCCGGGATTATATCTACATTCCCCTGGGCGGATCGCGCATAGGCAGTAAGGGGAGAGTGTATTTTAACCTGTTCGTTGTCTGGATTCTGACCGGAATCTGGCACGGGGCAAGCTGGAACTTCGTCTTTTGGGGAGTCGGCTATTTTGTCCTCATTGTATTTGAAAAATTAACAGGCTTGCCGAAAAATTTGAAAACGAGGTTCGGCAAAATTGTTTACCGGATTCTGACCCTTCTGTTTATCAATTTTCAATGGGTCATGTTCCGCTCGGGCAGTCTGAACGCGGGACTTTGTTACATCAAAAATATGCTGCTCTGTCCGCCGAATGAGCTTGCTGATGCGACTGCGTTATTTCTGCTGCGGGATAATCTTGTATTTATTTTATGTGCGGTTGTTTTCTGCTTTCCTGTCGTACCGTGGCTGGAAAAAGTATTTGTGAAGGAAAAGAGGGATCGCGTGCTGTGGGAAATTGCGGTGGCAGTCATCCCGGCAGTTTTGTTCGTGTGGGCGTTATCCTTTGTTGTTTCCGGGCAGAATAACCCGTTTGCGTATGCAAATTTTTAAACGATACAGTATGTGCACCCGGAGCTGATTTTGCATTTGTGATGTGCGGCGGCGATTTTACCCGAAGGAGGTCGTATGATAAAAGAAAATGACGGAAAAAAAGTGTTGGCGGTTCTTTTCGGCATCTTCGTGCTTATCTTTATGCTGAAAAGCAATCCTGATACGGAGGCAAAGGCACTGTTTCGCTATCTGGGACAGGATATGTCGGCAGACGATGCGGTATCCATCGAAAAGCTGGAATCCCAGTATGCTATGAGATTATGGAAGCAGCCGCTGTTTCTGGATCTGAACGGAGCAGCAGCCCGGCTTCTGAGTGTGCAGGGCTATTACAGCAGACAGGGAATCTATGTGACAAAGGACCGGTATATCGTGAGCCCTGCAAATCAGACGAGTACGGACTATGAATACGAACAAATGACAGCGTTTAAAAGCTTTCTGGACGAGAGAGGCATCCACCTGTTGTATGTAAACGAGCCGACCAAATATGTGGATGATTCCCTTTTCCGTGAGGAATTCGGGATCGAAAGCTACAGCAACCGAAACGCAGATTTATTTTTGCAAAGAATTTCGGATGCCGGAATTGCGGTCATTGACCTGCGTGAAAAAATCGCGGAGGAAGGGCTGAACGTGTACGATATGTTTTACAGGACGGATCATCACTGGACGACCCGAAGCGGCTTATGGGCGACGCGGAAGATGGCGGAAGGACTGAACGAGTACTGCGGATATTCGATTGACACGTCCATATACGATGAATCGAATTACAGCTTTACCGAATGGAAGAACTGCTGGCTCGGTGAGCAGGGAAGAAAGGTTGCGGTCAGCTATGTCGGGCTCGATGATTACACGGAGATCAAACCGAAGTTTGAGACAAGCTATTCCTTCAAGACGAGTGACGGACTGGTGGACGGCACATTTGATGATTTCATCGATGAGGAGATTTACGAGGCGGGCGAAAATATCTATGCGGGGGAAAGCTGGCATTATTCATACATGCAGCGCGACGTGATCAATAAAAATGCAGATTACGGAAAGGTTCTGCTTCTCGGCGATTCCTACGCGCAGGTGACGGAGCCGTTTCTCTCCCTCGGAGTCAGGGAGGTAGATGCGCTCATCACAAGAGATTACGAAGGCAGTGTGAGGGACTATGTCGATGCCGGAGATTACGACACGGTCATTGTTGCGTATGCGCAGTTTATGATCGGTGCACATGATGTCGAGGAATCTGCGAACAGTTCGAGCTTTACATTTGAATAACATGAAAAAGGGAAAGGCAAACAAATACGGCTCAAAAAGAAGTGCATGAAGCAATGCTTCAAGCAATGTGTTAAGTGAACCATGATGAAAAACCAATAGAATACAAGTTTGAAAAAATCCCGGGCATAGACATATGTTCCGGGATTTTTTGAAACAGCCCGTCATGATACGGTAGTTCAGCTAAAGCCTATGATTGGTGGGTAGAGGAAAGAAGCGAGGTGCATGAATACGGAGACTATACATACAATATTCGAGAGGACGGTTCGGTGATTGACCTGACGAGCAATTCGTTGGCATTTTATACATCCGGCGTGTCTTACCACGGGAGAGGCAGATGCGCTTTTGAGCTTGACCTTGACAAAGGAAGCGGAACCTCGTATTTTGCCGGCGGATATTAAAAACCTTCCTTCCCCGGCAGATGAGTTTTACATAGGGCAATCGCTTAATCCTGCATTTCGTATTCTGTACGCTTCCGATGCTCGATATTACTCTTCGGAGCACGTTTTCACTCCATGAAAAACGTAACGGTGCTAGGTGTGCACAATACGCACACCAAGAACCGACGTTTTTCGAGGGCATCCGAGAGAGTAATATTGAGCACCGAAAGCTGTATACAGAGCAGTGACAGGATTAAGCGATTGCTCTGAGTTTTATGGAATGTGGCTTGCAATTTGCGGGCTGCTGTGCTATTATGGTTGCGGCGTAAAAGGTATGTGTGCATCTGCGCACTTTGTACACATTTTATGCCGGAAGAATATCAATCAGGTACAATTTCATACAGAAGGTAATTGGTGCCCTGCGAAATCGTAATGTTATTTACATAGGGATGCTTCGGTGTGGAAAAGACACGCAGCGTTCGGATTTCGGCAGGGTTAAAAGGGAAACAGGTGCAAGTCCTGTACGATCTCGTCACTGTATTTAGGGAGTGCAGATATCGATGCCGGGGAACGGCTCAAAACAAGCTGTGTTTGAGAAATTCCCGCAGGCGGCCACTGACGCTTGGGCGTTGGGAAGGTGATAGCTGCGTGAGGATCTATAAGTCAGGAAACCTGCCAATTATTGGTACAGGAAGAAAAAGTAGTATGTATTCCAGATCACGAGTAATTGGTCGTACCGTTTTGACCATTTGCTCCGTTCAAGCGCTTGAATGGAGTTTTTTGCGTGTGCGCCTTTTTCCGACTGCGCCTTGTGTGAAGAGGCTACCTCCCGTATTCCGGCTAAAGACAAAATCGCTTTAGCTGTGAGCGGTAAAAAAACAAAATGGAGGTTCATTATGAAGAAAAAGGTTGTATCAGTTATGTTGGCGCTGACCATGACAATGGGTCTGGTTGCAGGCTGCGGTTCTGCGAATACTACGCAGCAGAATGCAGACAGCTCGGAGGCTGCTTTGGTGGAGACGGACGAGGCAGATGAGACTGCTTCCGATGAGGCCGGTGAGACCGAAGAGTCCGGGGATGCAGTGGAAGAACAGGATGCGGAAGCCGAGGAGACCGCAGAGGATGCGGAGGAAGAAGACGAGGAAAATTATGAGACAGGCGATGCAAGTCTGGACAATACAAGAAATCAGGATGAGATCGGTGACAACGAGCTTCTGGTCGTAAGCTTCGGTACAAGCTACAATGACAATCGCCGTGCTACGATCGGAGCGATCGAGCAGAAGCTGGACGATGAGTTCGGCGGTGAGTACTCCGTGCGCAGAGCCTTTACCAGCCAGATCATCATTGATCATGTAAAGAAACGCGACAATGTCAGCATTGACAATCTGGACGAGGCACTGAACAGGGCTGTGGACAACGGCGTAAAGACTTTGGTCGTACAGCCGACGCACCTGATGGATGGATTTGAGTACAATGAGCTTGTGGATGCTGTTGCAGGCTTTTCGGATTCCTTTGACTCGGTAGCGATCGGCAAGCCGGTGCTGACGTCGGACGATGATTTTAACAGAGTTATGGCTACCATCACGAAGGCGACGGAAGAGTATGATGACGGAAAGACGGCAATCTGCTTTATGGGACACGGCACGGAGGCGGATTCCAACGGTGTGTATGCAAAGATGCAGCAGCTTTTGACGGAAAACGGCTATGCGAATTACTATATCGGTACGGTGGAGGCAACTCCTTCTTTGGATGATGTGCTTGCACTTGTTCAGGCAGGCGATTACAGCAGAGTCGTTCTGGAGCCTTTGATGATCGTTGCGGGTGACCATGCAAACAACGATATGGCAGGTGACGAGGATGATTCGTGGAAAAGCGTGTTTGAGGCAGCAGGCTATGAGGTCGTATGTCTGGTGCGCGGACTCGGCGAGATGCCGGAGATTCAGGAGATTCTTGCAGACCATGTTAGGACGGCGATGGAGGAAGTAAAGTAAGGCACTATGAGAAGAGAAAATAAAAAAAGTAACAGAATAGGTTTGGCTCTGATTCTGACTGCAGCACTGCTTATGGCAGGTTGCGGTCAGACGGATGGTGCGGCAGGAGATGCTGCTGATTCTGCCATCGAAACGACGGACTTGGAGACGGCAGAGCAGACAGAAGACGCTGCCGCCGATGCAGAGGCAGCTTCCGATGCGGAGAAATCGAAGGAGACTTCGGCAGACGGCACGGAAGACGCTTCACAGACGGAGACCGAATCTCAGGTGGCAACTGCCGCAGAGATGGCGGAGGTCGTGGACGTGGTTGAGGAGGATATGGTTCCGGTCACGGCGGACAAGCTGGTAGACGGAACCTATTCGGTTCAGGTGGATTCCAGTTCGACGATGTTTAAGATTGCGTCCTGTGAACTCACGGTTGCAGACGGGAAGATGACTGCGACGATGACGATGGGCGGAACCGGGTATCAGTATGTCTATATGGGAACAGGAGAACAGGCGGTTGCAGCCGGCGAGGAGGACTATATTTCCTACGTTGAGACAGAAGCCGGTGAGCACACGTTCACGGTACCGGTGGATGCGCTGGATGCGGCAATCGACTGTACCGCTTTCAGCAAAAAGAAGGAGAAATGGTACGACCGGACACTGGTATTTCGCGCAGATTCGCTGCCGACAGATGCCTTTGCCGACGGTGTGATCATAACCGCATCGGACTTGCAGCTTCAGGATGGCGAGTACACCGTGAATGTGACGCTGGAGGGAGGCTCCGGCAGAAGCTCCGTGGAGTCGCCGGCAAAGCTGTCCGTTGTAAACGGCGCCGCCAGTGCGACGATTGTCTGGAGCAGTAAGAACTACGATTATATGAAGGTGGACGGCGTGCAGTATGACAATGAAAATCCGGACGGAAATTCTACCTTTGTCATTCCGGTGACAGGCTTTGACTGTAAGCTGCCTGTGATCGGAGACACGACGGCGATGAGCACACCGTACGAGATTGAATATACGCTGCAGTTTGATTCTGACAGTATACAGAAGGTGGAGTAAAGAACATTGAGAAAAGAAACATACCGCTTTCTTTATGTGCTTTTTCTGACAGCAGTCCTGACCTTGACCGCCTGCGGACGGTCAGGGTCTGCACAAACGACATATGAGACAGGACAAAGCGCAGAGGAGTCGGGCGGACAAGAGATTGAGCCGTCGAATCAGGAACAGGGCGGGCAAGAGCCGGGGCAGTCAGATCAGGAAACGGGCGGACAAGAGCCGGAGCAGTCAGATGGTAAAGCAAAGGCTCACAGCGGCGGCAAGATTGCAGAGGAGTCGGAAGAGTCGGACGGACAAGGCGGCGCTCTATCCGCGAAAGAGGCAGCCGCCGGTGAGCATGCGAAGGAATCGCTGCGGTGGGACGAGCTTTCCTGTGACGGCAGCATGGAGCTGTCGTATGCGACCGAGTTTTCCGTCGATGCTTACGGAGATTACAGGCTCATTACGATTGATCAAAAGGATCGTTTTTTGCTCATTCCGAAGGGGGCAGAGATTCCTTCCGGGCTTCCGGACGGGGTCGTGGCGGTGCAAAGTCCTCCGGAGCACATTTATCTCGTCTCGTCCTCCGTCATGGACTTTTTCAGAAGCCTCGATGCACTTGCGAATGTACGTATGTCGGGGACGAAGGAAAGCGACTGGCATCTGGAGGAAGCGAGGGCGGCGATGGAGCAGGGAACGATGCTCTATGCCGGAAAATACAGTGCGCCGGATTACGAGCTGATTCTTGGACAGGGCTGTGATCTGGCGATCGAGAACACGATGATTTATCACAATCCGGAAGTCAAGGAACAGCTGGAAAAGCTTGGCATACCGGTCATCGTGGAGCATTCCAGCTATGAATCACATCCGCTCGGACGGTTGGAATGGATTAAGCTTTACGGCACGCTTCTGGGCAAGGAGCGGGAGGCGGAGGAGATTTATGAAAACTGGCTTGCCGCACTTTCGCCGGTGCTCACACGGGAAAATACAGGGCGTACGGTTGCCTTTTTTTATATTACCAAAAACGGGGCGGTCAGTGTCCGCAAGTCCGGCGACTATATTGCCAAAATGATTGAGCTGGCAGGCGGCAATTATATTTTCTCTCATCTGGATGCGGAGGAGGAGAATGCTCTTTCAACGATGAATATACAGATGGAGGAGTTCTATGCGGTTGCTAAGGATGCCGATTATCTCATTTATAACAGTACGATCGACGAGGAGCTTCACTCGATGAAGGATCTGCTCGGCAAGAGCTCTCTGCTCGGAGATTTTAAGGCGGTCAGGGAAGGACATGTCTACTGTACCGGTAAAAATTTCTTTCAGGAAACGACGGGAATGGGACAATTTATACAGGAGCTGCACGGCATATTGTCCGAGGAACAGACGCAGACACAGTTTTTGTGGCAGCTTAGATGACAGACGCAGACACGGTTTTTGTGGCAGCAGGGGATGAATCAATGAAAGGATCGTTACCATTTGCGGACGGTTAGGCCGTGAATGGTAACAAAGACTTAGGGAAAGAAATGCGGAGCTCTTCGCTTGAGGCAGGGTGCAGGATATGAGACGAGTGTGGAGAATGTTTGGGGCGGTCTTTGTGCTGCTCCTTGTGTTGGTTTTTTGGAATATCAATACCGGAAGTGTGGCGCTCTCACCGCAGGAGATCGTCGAGCTTTTATTGTTTCGGAGAGGGGACGATACTGCCCTTCGCATCGTCTGGGACATCCGCCTGCCGCGCATTCTGGCGGCGATGATTCTGGGCGGGGCGCTCTCTGTATCCGGTTTTCTGCTGCAAAGCTTCTTCGGAAACCCGATTGCCGGACCTTATATTCTCGGCATCTCGTCGGGTGCAAAGCTTGTAGTCGCTCTGACGATGATTTTTTTCCTCGGACGGGGGTTGGTCATCGGTTCGGTCGTTATGATCGGGGCGGCATTTGTCGGCTCGCTGCTTGCGATGGGCTTTGTGCTCCTGCTCTCGCTCCGCACGCAGAAAATGTCGCTGCTGATCGTGTGCGGCGTTATGATCGGATATATCTGTTCGGCGATCACGGACTTTGTTGTCACGTTTGCAAATGATGCGAATATCGTGAACCTGCACAACTGGTCGATGGGAAGCTTTTCCGGCATGACCTGGAGCAATGTGGCGGTGATGAGCATTGTCGTCAGTCTCACACTCGTTGTCACAATCTGGCTCGCCAAGCCGCTTGGTGCTTACCGGATGGGTGAGGCGTATGCACACAACGCCGGCGTGAATGTCAAAGCGCTGCGTGTGATGCTCATTCTGCTCTCGAGTCTGCTTTCCGCCTGCGTTACGGCTTTTGCGGGACCGATCTCCTTTGTCGGCATTGCGGTTCCGCATATGGTAAAGGTTCTGGCAGGGAGCAGCCGGCCGCAGATTTTATTGCCGGGCTGTCTCTTTTTAGGCGCCGCGGTCACACTGTTTTGCGACGGCATTGCCAGATGCGTTTTTGCGCCTACAGAGCTTTCCATCAGCTCGGTTACGGCTCTTTTGCTCGTGCCGGTCGTCCTTGCAATGATGCTGAGGGCGCATCGTCATGTATAATTGCACATACCCTGCAAGGGCATCCGAGAGAGTAGTATAGAGCACCGAAAGCTGCATACAACCCAGTGACAGGATAAAGTGATTGCCGGCGAAGTATTAACCTAAAGGGCGCAGCGGTGCAGGTACAAATCGGACACAGGTTTCAAAAAGTATGAAAACAGACGGAACAAAACAAGAGGAACAACAGAATAGAGCCGGAACAGACGAAACGCTTTTAAAGCTTGAGCGGCTTGCCGCCGGTTACGGAGGAGTGCCGCTGCTTGAGGATATTTGTCTGCACGTCAAAAGGGGTGAGATTCTGACACTCATCGGACCCAACGGTGCCGGTAAATCGACGATCCTCAAAAGCATCACCGGTCAGCTCAGGCGGCTTGGGGGAAGCGTGTATCTGATCGGTCAGGATATCGATACGATGACAAGAAAGCAGATTGCGGAGACGCTTTCTGCCGTGATGACGCAGCATGCGAGGACGGAGTATATGACCTGCCGGGAGGTCGTTTCGATGGGCAGATATCCGTACACCGGTTCTCTGGGAATTTTATCGGAGAAGGACTGGAGGAAGGTGGATGAGGCACTTTTGCGTGTTCGTGCCGACGAGGTTGCCGACAAGGATTTCATGGCAGTCAGTGACGGACAGAAGCAGCGTGTGATGCTGGCGAGAGCCTTATGTCAGGAGCCGGAGGTACTCATTCTGGATGAGCCGACCTCCTATCTGGATATCCGCTACAAGCTGGAGCTTTTGTCTGCCATCCGGGAGCTTGCGGCGGAGGAAGGACTGGCGGTTGTTTTGTCCCTCCATGAGCTGGATCTGGCCAAAAAGGTTTCGGATACGATAGCGTGTGTCAAAAACGGCGGAATCGAGCGCATCGGGACACCGGAGGAGATTTTCCGCGGCGATTATATTTCCGGACTTTATGATGTTGAGAAAGGAAGCTTCGAACCGCTCTTAGGTCTGCCGGAGCTTGCGCGGGTGGAAGGAGAGGCGAGAGTTTTCGTGATCGGAGGCGGAGGAACCGCCGTTGATACATATTACAGGCTGCAAAGACAACGGGTACCGTTTGCGGCAGGCATCCTATCTGCAAATGATCTGGAATATCCCATTGCCGGGGCACTGGCGGCGGAGGTGTTTGTAACGCATCCGTATGAGCCGCCGGAGGAGGAACTGCTGCAGCAGGCCATGCAGAGAATCAAGCGGTGCGAATCCGTCCTATGTACCCTCCCTGAATTTGGACAATACAATATATTTAACAGGAAGCTTTTGGAGTATGCGATATCGGAAGGAAAGACAGAAGCGTTGCGATGACCGCTACTGTACGTTGCATTTCTTCGGATTTTCGACAAATTTCCGAAAAGGCATTGACAGAAATCCTGAAAATATATAAACTGAAAAACGAAACAGTTCAAACTACCATATGAGGGAGGAAACATTATGGAACTTGTTAATATTTATGTAGGTGTATTAAAAAATTATGTGGGCTTCAGCGGAAGAGCGAGAAGAAGAGAGTACTGGATGTTTGTACTTGCAAACGCTATTATTACCATGATTCTTGGGTTTATTGTGCGTGCCACTCATATTACTGCAATTTCGACGATTTACTCGCTTGCGATTTTACTTCCGTCTCTTGCAGTTGCTGTGCGCAGACTGCATGATATGGGAAAGAGCGGCTGGTGGTATTTGATTTGCCTTGTTCCGGTTGCCGGTATCTTTATTTTGATTTATTTCCTCTGCCAGGACAGCCAGGAGGGAACAAACGAATATGGTCCGAATCCAAAGGAGCTTGGAGCAAAGGAATATACGGAGTTTTAATTTTGTGACTGTTTGATCAGGCGGCACGAAGTGCTTTTGAGGCCTGCGGCATAAAATTACGAGAGAAGGAGCCTTTTATCAGGGAAGCATGCTGATAGGGGCTC
>JAFUZE010000014.1 GCA_017476765.1 Lachnospiraceae bacterium | reverse complement strand
TTCTGGCGTATTTACTCTTTAATTGATTGATGAGATTGAGGCGCTCCTGCACCTCGCCAAACTGCTGCTCATCAAATTCCAGCTCCCGCTCGCATTCGTGAATCGCATGACCGACCGTGTACAGAATATCCTCCAGCGTTGCAAACTGCTGCGACAGCTCCTCCAGGGCGCTGTCATAGGATGCAACATTCCTGATCTCCCGAAACGCCCGCTCGATCAGGGCGGACGCATTTTCACCCTGTCCGGAAACCGCCTCACCGGCAAGGCCGAGCGCCTGTGCGATCTTCTGGGCATTCGACATCTTCCTGCCGAGCGACTCCAGCTCCTCGTCCTCACCCTCTGTCAGCTTCGCCGACGCAATCTCATCAAATTCAAATCGTGCAAACGATAATTCCTTCTCCCGGTTCTCTCCCTGCTCATAGAGCTGCTCCAGCTCCTTTTCCAGTTCCCTGCAGCTCTTATATGCGCGCTCCAGCTCCTCTGTCACCGGCTGCAGCTGCTCGCCGCAGTACGCATCAAGCGTCGAAAGATGACTGCTTTTTTTGAGCTGTGACTGATGCTCATGCTGCCCGTGAATGTCGATGATGAGCTCCGCCGCTTCCTTCAGCTGCTTGTGGGCAATCAGCTCACCGTTGATTTTGCTGACACTTTTTGCCGGGCTGATTCTACGCTCCAATAGCAGCCGGTTCTCCTCATCCGGATATATGTCAAGCTCCTTCAATTTTGCGATCGTCGCTTCGTCCTTTAAGCGAAACAGGAGCTGTACAAGCGCATACTCTGCACCGCTGCGAATCAGGCTCTTATCTCCCTTTCCGCCCAATGCCAGATTGATGGATCCAATGATCATAGATTTTCCCGCACCGGTCTCACCGGTCAGAATATTGAGTCCCTCTCCGAAATTTACATGGGATTCGTCGATGAGCGCCACATTTTTTACATGTAAACTTTCTAACATCTTTCCTCCTTATGTTCCCCAAGCTGCCCAAATCTATATCAAGTGCTTCAATTTTTCCATTAAAATCTTATTGTCCTCGACGCTGCGCACCGCCATCATAATCGTGTCATCGCCGGCGATCGAACCGACGATCTCATCAAACTCCATCGCATCAATGGCTGCGGCGACTGCCATCGCCATACCGGAAACGGTCTTGACGACAAGAATATTCCCCGCCATATCGGCGGAAACAAAGCCGTCCTTTAAGACCCGGATATACTTATCGCCCAAGTACATATCCGCATCCGTTTCCCTTGCAGGCGCTCTTAAAAGCGCATATTTTTTCATTCCCTTTTCTGCCGGCACCTTCGACAGGTGCAGCTGCCTGATATCCCTCGACACGGTGGACTGCGTCACATCATAACCCGCTTCCTGCAGCTTTTCCGACAGCTCCTGCTGCGTACCGATGTTATATTGTTCGATCAATTCGATGATTTTGTTGTGGCGTTCTCTTTTCATATGCTTACTCGCTCATTTTTTTGTGTAGAACCTCCAGAAAGCTGACCTGATTGATCCGCACGAATTTTGTCACTTTTTCCGATCTGCCGATTTGAATGCTGTCCCCGGTATGCAGAAGTCCCTTATGATTTCCGTCAAAGTTTACCTCGACCTCCTGTGGTCCTCCGCCCTTGCCGATCGGAATACGTACCTCCACCTGATCCGAGGCGGAGAGGATGATGCTTCTCGTATTGAGCGTATGCGGACAGATCGGCGTGATCAGCAAAAGCTCCGCCCTCGGCTCCACGATCGGTCCTCCTGCGGACATATTATAGCCGGTCGATCCGGTCGGCGTCGAGACAATGACTCCGTCGGCACTATAATGATTCAAAAACTGTCCGTTGACGTAAATATCAAAATTGAGGATTCGAAGGGTACCGGGTCTTGTCAGCACGATATCATTGAGTGCATACTCCTTCTGCCCTGCCTCTGCTTCCGCATTCGGCAGTCCCTTTTCCCCGGCAGCCGCCTCCGCAATCCGCAGTCCCTTTTCTCCGGTATCTGCCGGCGTATTCGGCTCAGTCAGCTTCCCCGCATCCGCCTGTGGTGCATGCAGTCCGCTCCCCCGGAGAATACACCCCTCGAGCATCATGCGTTTCTCGATCTCCAGTTCCCTGCTTAAAAGCGCCGTCAGCGCCTCATTCAGATTGCTCTTCTCCACCTCCGCCAGAAATCCGAGCGTCCCGTAATTGATTCCAAGAAGCGGAATGTCCAGATTGAGCGTACAGCGCGCCGCCTGAAGCAGCGTTCCGTCTCCGCCGATGACCAGAATACACTCCGTCCGCTCATCAATGTGCAGCGGATTTCCCGCATCGTCCGCGTTCTTCTCCTCGAGATGCTCCAGACACTGATAGGCGCACGTTTTCCCCTGCTCCTCAAAAAAACGGATAATCGAATGTGTTATTTGCAGATTTTCATCCTTTGGCTTATTGGTAATAATAAAAAAATGCTCCATTTGTCACTCCCACACATGCGGCTCCGCATTACAGACTGTTATGCGATTCCTCGACGGTCTGCCCGATCAAAAGCTGATCGATCGAATTGCCGGTCTGCTCCTGCTTGCGGATATGCAAAAGATATTCGATATTTCCCTCCGGTCCCTTGATCGGTGAAAAGCTTAAGCCCAAAAGCGCAAATCCGACCGACTGCGCAAATGCCGCAACAGTCTCGATCACCTGCCTGTGGACATTTTTATCCGTCACCACACCCTTTTTCCCTACCTTTTCCCTGCCTGCCTCAAACTGAGGCTTAATCAGGCACACCATCTCTCCCTGCTCCTTCAACAGCGCATATGCGGGCGGAAGAATCTTGGTCAGCGAGATAAAGGACACATCCACCGAGGCAAAGTCGATCATCTCCGGTATATGCTCGCCCGTCACATAGCGGAAATTCGTCTTTTCCATACAGACTACCCGCTCATCCTGACGCAGCTTCCAGTCAAGCTGCCCGTGCCCGACATCGATCGCATAAACCCTTCGTGCACCGTTTTGCAGCATGCAGTCCGTAAAACCGCCGGTAGAGGCACCGATATCCATACATACCGCACCCTCTAAGGCAATCGGAAATACCTGCATTGCCTTTTCGAGCTTCAGCCCTCCGCGGCTGACATATTTTAACGTATTGCCCTTGACCTCAATCCGGATTTTCGTCTCGTCAAAGGCGGTTCCCGGCTTGTCCTCCCTCTGGTTATTGACAAAGACAAGCCCTGACATGATGACTGCCTTCGCCTTTTCCCTCGACGGGGCAAAGCCTTGCTTTACTAACAATACATCCAATCGTTCTTTCATGATCCTACACCGCCAAAAGCATTCTATTTCAGGCTCTGCGCTGCCGCATACACTCTCTCACAGACGGTATCCGCATCGATGCCCACTTCCTTTTTTAACAGCAGGACATTGCCATGCTCCACATACTGATCGGGCAGAGTCACCGGCAGAACCGTCAGCGGCAGCTGCTTCTCACACACATAATCCATCACACGGCTGCCAAAGCCCCCGCTAAGCACATTCTCCTCCATCGGAACGAAAAGCCTGTGCCCCTTCGCCGCCTCCTCGATTGCCTGCGTATCCAACGGCTTGACAAAGCGTGCGTTGATGAGGCTCACGGACAGCCCTTTTTCTTTCAGCTTCTCCCGCACGGAAACGGCGGTCTCAACCATGCTTCCCACAGCCATAAGAACGATATCCGACTCCCGATACAGCCACTCACTCTTTCCCATCTCCACAGGAGCACGGTGCTCCTTCAGTCCATCGTACGCTTCCCCCCGCGGATAGCGGATTGCAATCGGTCCGTCATATTCCACTGCAAATTTCAGCATATCGGACAGCTCCCATTTGTTTTTCGGTGCCATGATATGCATATTCGGAATACTGGAAAGATAGGAAAGATCAAAAATTCCCTGATGCGTCTCCCCGTCGCTCCCGACAAGCCCCGCCCGGTCAATGGCAAACGTGACGGGCAGATTCTGAATGCACACATCATGCAGAATCTGGTCATATGCCCTCTGCAAAAACGAGGAATAGATCGCCACGACCGGCTTCAGCCCGCCTGCTGCAAGCCCGGCTGCAAACGTGACCGCATGCTCCTCGGCAATCCCCACATCAAAAAAGCGCTCGGGATAACGGTTCCTGAACCGCTTAAGACCTGTTCCGTCCGGCATGGCGGCAGTGATTGCCACAATTTTATCATCACGATCACCTAACTTGTTCATGACTGTCGCAAACACATCGGTATAGCTCGCCTTATTGCGCGGCTTCGTCGGCAGACCCGTCTCAATCTCGAACGGCTCCGCCCCGTGGAATCTCGCCGGATGTCTCTCCGCAGGCTCGTATCCCTTGCCCTTCTGGGTAATGACATGGACGAGCACCGCACCCTTGACGCGCTTTGCCTCGCCGAGCACCCTGACAAGCGCCGGGATATCATGACCGTTCACCGGTCCTAAATACGTCACGCCCATATCCTCAAAAAACATGCCCGGAATAACCAGCTGCTTAAAGCTGTTCTTTGCCTTCTGAATCTTGCGCACGACCGACTGTCCGTATTTCGGCATATCGAGCAGTCTGTAATAAATGCTGTCCTTTAGCTCCAGATACTTGGCATCCGTTCGGATCGAATTCAGATAGGCAGACACGCCGCCGACATTTTCCGAAATAGACATGTTGTTGTCATTGAGTACGACGATAAAATTCTTTTCCAGCTGAGCGGCATTGTTGAGCGCCTCGTATGCCATGCCCCCGGTGAGCGAGCCGTCCCCGATGACAGAGACGACATGATAATCCTTATTCTGGATATCCCGCGCCTTGACAAAACCAAGCCCTGCTGAGATGGAGGTTGAACTGTGCCCCGTGTCAAACGCATCGCAGCTGCTCTCCTTGTGCTTCGGGAAACCGCTCATACCGCCGTAAGTGCGCAGCCCCTCAAAGCCATCCTTTCTTCCCGTCAGAATCTTGTGGGTGTAAGACTGGTGTCCGACATCCCAGATGAGCTTATCGTGCGGCAGGTCCAGCACGAGATGGAGCGCCATCGTAAGTTCGACTGTCCCCAGATTGGAACCTAAATGACCGCCCGAGACGGAAATCTTCTCAATCAAAAATTCCCGAATCTCCTCCGCCAGCTTCGGCAAATCCTCCGCCTTTATCTTTTTTATATCATTTTCCTTTTCGATTTGCTCCAGAAACATAAAAGGACTCCCTCCTTGTTATTTTCTGCGTGTGATGAGCTCCCTGATCAGCTCCTCCAGAAACTCATTGCGCGTTTCAAAGGCTTCGAGAATGGAAACCGCCTCGTTTGACAGACGTTCCACTTCCTTTTTCGCCTCATCAACGCCCGCCAAAGTGACATAGGTCGTTTTATGATTCTTTTCATCGCTTCCGATCGGCTTTCCGAGCTCCGCCATCTCACCGGTCACATCGAGAATGTCATCCTGAATCTGAAAAGCAACCCCCACGTCATAGCCGACCTTCTCCAGCAGATCGACGACCTCCTGCTCTGCTCCTGCCAGTATTGCCCCGATCATGAGCGCCGCCTGAATCAAGGCCGCAGTTTTCTTTTCGTGGATGAACAAAAGCTGCGGCATATCGGCTGCCCCCTCCGCATTCTCCGCCAGAATATCCGCGGTCTGTCCGCCGATCATACCAAAGATTCCCGCCTTTTCTGCCAGCACACCGATCGCACGCTCCGTCTGCGCGCATCCAGGCTTCATCGCAAATGCCCTGCAGGCGGTCTCAAATGCATAATTCAAAAGCGCATCCCCGGCAAGAATCGCCATCGTCTCGCCGTACACTACATGCGTCGTCTTTCTGCCTCTGCGGTATTCGTCGTTGTCCATCGCCGGCAGATCGTCATGTACAAGCGAATAGGTATGTATCATCTCCAGCGCTGCCATGAACGGCTCCACGAGTTCTCCGCTTCCTCCGCACAGGACAAAGGCTTCCTGCATCAGCATCGGACGCAGCCTCTTGCCCCCCGCATTCACACTGTAGTTCATCGCCTCAAGCACGACGCCCGCCGGGCCTCCCTCCTGCGGAAGATACTTCGCAAGCACCGCCTCAATCCGGCTGACTCTTTTGTCCAAATGTTCCTTAAAATTCATAGAGCTCTCCCTCTTCGCTGATTGCCTGCACGCTCTTTTCCACCTTGTCGATCGACGCATTGCAGTACTTTAACAGTTCCATGCCCTCCTGATATCTCGCGAAGGCATCCTCCAGAGAAATCTCCGGATCCTCCAGTGCACTGACCGTCTCCTCAAGCTGTGCAAACGCTTCCTCGACGGAGAGTTCTCTCTCCCGGCTTTCCTGCTCCTGCTTCATGTTCCTTCCCCTTCCTCCGCTTTCCTTCACATCCTCCGTTTACCTTTCCCTACCTTCATTTTCCCTCTTATTTTTCGTTTGCTTTCCCTCTCATCCTTCACTGTGGTTTGCTTCGGCATTGTAGGGAAGCCTTTCTCCCCCATTCTCCCACTGCTCCGGCTCCGTCTCAAGAACGGAAGCAGTCAGCCTGCCGTTTTCCAAATGCACCGTAACCAGATCTCCCGCCTTTACCTGTCCGATATCCGTAAGGCTCCTGCCGTCCGCTGTCTGCACATAGCCATATCCGCCCTTTAATTTGCCAAGCGGAGAGAGACCGTGAAGCCGCTGTGCACAGAGCTCCATCCGGTGTCTTGCATCGAGCAGCCGGCTCTGCATCGCAGCTTCCATCCTTTCCTCGATGGAAAGCGCATGCATTTTCTGCTCCTTGACCCGTCCCATCGGGCTCTTATGCTCCAGCATAAGCCGGTATTTATCCAGACGGCTTTGCGATAACTCGATGCGGCTTTTCATCGTGCGCAGGCACCGCTTAGAATAGTGTCTGCAGTTCTCGATAAACTGGTCGTAATCGAAAACCGCCAGCTCCGCAGCCGCAGAAGGAGTCGAGGCACGCAGGTCCGCAACCAGATCCGCGATCGTCGTGTCCGTCTCATGCCCCACTGCGGAAATGATCGGAACGGAGCAGTTAAAAATCGCCTCCGCTACGATGCGCTCATTGAACGCCCACAAATCCTCCAGAGAGCCGCCGCCTCTTCCGACGATAATCGTATCGACTCCGTACTGTTCCAGCGCATAAATGCCCTGCACAATGCTCGGTGCGGCATTTTCTCCCTGCACGACTGCCGGAAAGAGAACGATCTGCACATAAGGATTTCTCCTCTGGGTAATCCGGATAATATCCCGGACAGCCGCTCCGGTCGGCGCCGTCACGACTCCGAGTGTCCTGATATATCGGGGAATCGGCTGCTTGTAGCCGGCGTCGAACATCCCCATCTCCAAAAGCTCCGCTTTCAGCTTTTCGAATTTTTCATACAGCTCTCCGCCGCCGGACAGTTCAATGCACCTTGCATAGAGCTGATATTTTCCGTCTCTCTCGTAAACGTCCACCGTCCCGGAGACAATCAGCTTCTGCCCTTCCTCCATGCGAAAAGCAAGACCGCTGCGATTGCCTGCAAACATAACACATGCAAGCGTCCCTTTTTCATCCTTTAACGTAAAATAAATATGCCCAGAGGAATGATACTTGACATTGCTCGCCTCTCCCTGAACGGAGATTGCCTGAAGCATAAAATCCTGCGTGAACATATTTTTGATATAGTGGTTTACCTGTGAAACGGAATATACATTCTGCATTGTGCATCTACCTTCCCGCTGCGGTTTCTGCCGGCTTTGCAAAAGGCAGCGCCGGCTCCTATTTCGCAAACTTCGCAAGCACTCCGTTTACGAAGGAAGAAGACTCATCCTGTCCGAACTTTTTCGCGAGCTCGACAGCCTCATTGATGGCGACGGAAACCGGAATCGTCTCATCCATCCGGATCTCATACACAGCCAGGCGCAGAATCGTAAGCTCCACCTTCGCCATACGATCCTTCGTCCATCCCGTGGCGGTCTGATCGAGCATCTCGTCGATCTTTGGAAGGTTCTCAACAATTTTTTCATATTTCTGTGTGATCTCGTCCTGACTCTGCTCGTCGATCGGATCATCCTGCTCAAAAAACAGCCGCACCTGCTCCGGCATATCCTCCGGAGCGTTGAACTCGACCCGGAATAAAAGTTTGAAAATTTGTTCTCTCAGCTCTCTTCTGCTCATATTACTGTTCCTTCATCCCAAATAGTGCCGCATCACCCGGATGCTCAAAGCATGTAGATGGTTTCCTTGCAAGAAACCCATCTCTCCACCTATGTGCAGGCACAACGCGGAGAACGGCTTTTTGCACCGGAATCATAGATTAGAGGGTGCATATGAAAACACCCTCCTTCCATGCTTTTCCCTATTTGCTCCGATTTCTATTCACCTTTCATATTGACAGCTGCGATCCGGATGTTCACATCCGTCACCTCAAGTCCTGTCATATTCTCAATGGCACTTTTCACTTTACTCTGTACATTGCGGCACGTCTCCGGAATGTTGTAGCCAAATTCGATATTGATGACCAGATCGACCGAAACGGTGTTTTCCAGAACATCCACTTTTACACCCTTTGTCAGTTTTTTCATTCCGACCTTACTCATCAGCTCATTGGTGATATTTCCGACCATTGCGCTCACACCATCTACCTCGGTCGCTGCAATGCCGGCGATCATTGCGACAACATCGTCTGCGATCTGCACGGAACCGGAATTATCATCCTTGTTTAACTGATGTGTATCACGTTCTAGTTCTTTTTCCATGAAAAGATACCTCCTTTATCTCATCCTATTGCTTTTTCTTCATACAAATTACATTATAGCAAACAATTCCATATTTGGAAAGAATAAGTTGCAATGCACTAAGAAAGCCAGAAGCAGATCGTATACATATTGGTATCCTCGCTGTACGAGATGCTTTCCAGCGCATCAACGTATTCAAAAATGTGATTTTCATCGAGCAGATAATGCTTGAGCTGCTCAAAAACGGCTCCGTCTGTGCCCTTGAGCGTCACTGTCGTCTGTCCTCTGTCATACGCTCCCGCAAACGCACTCGCCAGCTGCTGCTCATCGACCTCCTCAAAATAGAGCCCTTCCCTCACATAATAATTGTCTTCCTCCGACACACAGTCAGGCATCGTGACAATCGTTTCGATCACATGTGATTTTTCCAGCTGCGTCGTCGTGACGAGAAAATAGTCATAGTTGACAGGAACCAGCTTGTCCTCCTGTTCGTTATCCGTCGCCCGGTAATCGACATCTCCCCATGTAACATCCATATAATAATAGCGATCGTTGACCCTGACAAGGTTCCATGCATGCCTGCCGCCCCCATTGACCAACCCAGTCACAATCGCAGATTCGATTCCAAGCTCCCGCAGCAAATACTGCGCAGACTCGGCATATCCCTGACATACCGACTCTCCGCCGATAAAAACGGAACAGATATTCTGGTTGTCCGGTGCATTCAGATTGTACGCCGTATGGGTAATCAGATAATCGAACACATACTTGACCTTCAGGTACTCATCGTCGGTATCGGGAACACCGGCAAGACATTCCGACACATACGCATCGATCTTCGCCTTTCTCTCCTCGGCTTCCTCCTGTGTATATTCATACTGACCTGTTACGGAAAGCTCTACAACCTGACCATCCAGCGTTTTTTGCGTCAAGTGATAACCGGAGACATAAAAAATTTCCGGATGGTCATAGAGCACACATTGAAACGCCATATCCGCCTGTGTGTCGGAGAGCGTTGAGATCGTCGTCTCCTTCCTCTCCTGCAGACCGGAAAGAATTTCGTCGTAGACGACCTTTGCCGAATCGGACAGATACGAATAATAGAATCCATGCTGCCTTTTGAAAGCCTCGGCTTTCCCCTCTCTCTTACTCTGCTGAATTGCCTCCCACTTTGCTTCCTCCTGTGCCAGCTGCGCATCGTCGGCTGTCGCCTCGGTCTCTTCTGCCTCTTCCGTCTCTTTCTCCGCCGGTTCGACCGATTCCGGTCTTACAATCGTCTCCGTATCCCGCTCCTCGGCAAACGGCTGATCGTCCTCCACCTGTGCTTTGTATGCAAGCCAGTTCTCAATCAAAGGCTCCGATTCCTGCACACGGATATCCGGATACTGACAGCCTGTCAGCCCCGGTGCCCCGAAAAGTATGCTAAAAATGATGGTACAAGCAGCGACGGTGCGTTTTTCTAATATTCCTCTCACTTCCGATTCTATAAACCTCCCTTTCACACAAATCTGCCAGGCAGTACCCTGTACGCGGTCCCGATGGCACTGTCTTTTTTGCAGGCGCAGGCGTGCACGGTCTGACAATTCTCTCTATTCCCGTCCGAATTCCGATAAAATCAGTCCTTCGTTTCGATCCAAGGTCATTCCCACACTCCAGTGATTGACAAACAGAAGCAATGGATTTCCCTTCATGTCCTTCACCTTTTTCATGTCGGACGTTCCGGTCAGCTTGCTTAAATCGATATCCTTGTTTTCAATCCAACGGATATGCTCATAAGGAAGCGGCTCTAACTTGATATCGACATTGTACTCGTTTTCCAGACGATATTTCAGCACATCGAACTGCAAAACGCCGACAACTCCGACAATGATCTCCTCCATGCCCGTATGGAACTCCTGAAAAATCTGTATCGCACCCTCCTGCGCGATCTGGGTGATGCCCTTCACAAACTGCTTTCTCTTCATCGTATCGACCTGACGCACTCTGGCAAAATGCTCCGGCGCAAAGGTCGGAATGCCCTCGTAGGCAAAATTTTCCTTCGGCATGCAGAATGTATCACCGATGGAAAAAAGCCCCGGATCGAACACGCCGATAATATCCCCCGCATATGCTTCCTGCAAAATCTTTCGGTCGCTCGCCATAATCTGCTGCGGCTGGCTAAGGCGTATGACTTTGCCGCCCTGCACATGCCTGACCTCCATGCCGGCTTCGTACTTGCCGGAACAGATGCGCATGAACGCAATTCTGTCGCGGTGCGCCTTGTTCATGTTTGCCTGAATCTTGAAAATAAAAGCGGAAAACTCATGTTCGCACGGATCGATCAGCTCATCGCCCGCCTTTCTCGGAAGCGGTGTCGTCGTCATCTTAAGGAAATGCTGCAAAAAGATTTCCACGCCAAAGTTCGTCAGTGCCGAGCCGAAAAATACGGGAGTCAGATGCCCTTTTTGTATTTCATCCAGATCGTATTCAGCGCTCGCACCGTCCAAAAGCTCGATTTCTTCGGTCAGTGTATCATAAAAGGACTGTCCGATCAGTTCCTTTACCTGCCCCTCATCGTCTACGGGAACGATCTGCGTCTCGCCCTCCTTCGTCCCCTTCTGGGTATCCGAATAGAGGATGATGTTTTTGCTCGCCCGCTCATAAACGCCTTTAAACGCCTTCCCTGAGCCGATCGGCCAGTTGATTGGGCAGGTGGCAATGCCAAGCTCACGCTCGATCTCATCGAGCAGCTCATACATATCACCGGCATCCCTGTCCATCTTGTTAATAAAAGTAAAAATCGGAATCCCGCGCATTCCGCACACCTTAAAAAGCTTTCTCGTCTGCGCCTCGACACCCTTTGAGGCATCGATGACCATGACCGCGGAATCCGCTGCCATCAGCGTCCGGTACGTATCCTCCGAGAAATCCTGATGTCCCGGCGTGTCCAGAATATTGATACAAAAATTATCATATTCAAACTGTAATACCGAGGAGGTGACCGAAATACCCCTCTCCTTTTCTATTTCCATCCAGTCGGACACCGCATGTCTTGCCGTTGCCTTTCCCTTGACGCTTCCCGCCTGATTGATCGCTCCTCCGTAGAGCAGAAATTTCTCCGTCAGCGTCGTTTTACCGGCATCCGGGTGCGAGATAATGGCAAACGTCCTTCTCCGGTTTATCTCTGTTTCATAATTACTCACGTTTCTTCCTCCAAGCTCCGGCACACAAAATAGGCAGGCGTCCGTTCCTGACTTTTCGGAATCGTTCCTGATCGAATCCCACATCGCCTATTCGTACCTCATTCTATTGTACTGACACGTTCAAATTTGAACTAAATCCGCAGGATATTGGTTCGAGAGTG
>JAFUZE010000124.1 GCA_017476765.1 Lachnospiraceae bacterium | reverse complement strand
CTGCGAGCATTGACGGACGTCCGCTCTATTATATGGAGGAAGTGGAGGAGGAGACCGGCAACGTGATACCGGTCGTCACACAGAATCCGGACGGCACGACAACGACGGTCAGCCAGAATGAGGTGGTGAAGGTCAAGAGATTTCACCCATGCTACGACAGCTCTACCTACAAGTCACAGTGGGGCGATTTACCGCTGGAACAGTTCTATTATGATAAGACCGCCACAGATACTACCGATGTCAGCAACCTTCGGGACGGAGATACGACGGAGAGCGACTTTGCGCCCACCACTACGGACAATGTAAAATGGGTTAAGGGTGTTCCGGTCGCTTACATTGCAAGTGAGCATGTTGTTGCGAGCGGTTCTTCGAGCGGTATTCAGGTGAAATGGGGATTTTCGTCCGATACGGATACCGGTGTCTTTTCCGGTGCAGGAAATGTCGTGACACTCGTTACAGGAGATAATCTGCTCGGTATCGGCAAAAATGCGTTCCGGGGCTGCAGCTCCTTAAGCGGTATTCAGCTCGGAAACGGTACAACCACGATCCATAATTATGCGTTTGCGGATTGTATCAACATCCGAAAAGTTGATATTGACCTGCATGCGAATGTGTCTGCGATCGGTGAGCATGCGTTTTATAACTGTCAGGGACTTTTAAGCTTTACGTTGCCGATCGGAGTCAAGAAAATCGGTGACGGTGCCTTTGAGGGATGTATCTCGCTTCAGACGGTAGCGCTGACGGGCGAAGGCTACAACGTATCCCTGCAGGAAATCGGAGATCATGTGTTTAAGGACTGCACAAGCCTGCTTGAGCTGGTGTTTCCAAGCGGCGTGAAGCAGAACAATTCCTCGCAGTTCAGGCTCTCGCTGATCGAGGGCTGTACATCACTCAGGTCTGTCACGATGCTTGACCGTACGATGACATTCTCGGACGATGCGGGAGGAAGCTTCAAGTTTGCCGATTTTGTCAATCAGATCAGTGATGAGTTCTATTTTGCAAGCTATTCCTCGTCCGTGCTGCACAATACGGCGACGGAGCAGAGTATTGCATTCAAGTATTTGGATGCTCCGTATTTGTACGAAAAGGTTGTAAAGGAATTGGACAATGACGGCAGGGAGACCGGTAAGAACATTACTTATCGTGTGGATGAGAACAACAATCTGCAGGAATTTGAGATGGATAAGGGTGTCAAGAATGTGGACATTCCGCGTGCGATTGGTCCGTACCGGATTTTGACGATCGGTTCGGAAAGCTTTCAAAACAACTGTTATTTGGAGAAAATCACCATTCCTTCGTCGATTACAAGCATTGCAAGCTATGCATTTCAGGGATGTCATAATCTGAAGGATGTTATTTTTGAGGAACCGATCAATCTGACCTCGATCGGAGCCGGTGCATTCAACACGCAGATCGTCGAGAACGGGAAAAAATGTGATGCGGCGGCAGACGGAAGAACCTGTGTGGAGGTCGTGAACGCAAATGTACAGCCGCTTCTCACCTTTACCGGAAGCGTCGACCCAAATGCAGCTCCGTTCGTATATGCGATGGATCCTTCCAACACGATCAACCGGGGAACACAGAAAAAGACATATATTACATACTTCAGCGGCTGGCCGACGAACCTGACGGTACAGTACAATCCGGATACGGACTTAAATGAGCTTGTCGATTATCCGAGATATTCGGATTTAAAGACCGGAAGCCTGTCGCCGAGAGATACGACGCTTCATGGTGACAGCTATCCGTATCTGACTTCGGATCAGGCGAAAGCGGCAACGGAGGCAGTGTCGGCTTATGAGAGTTATATAAACGGAGGCGGAGCACAGCCGACGCAGGATCAGATGGAAATCGTCAATTCCGCTTTGAATATTGTCATACCAAACGGCGTGGAGGGAATTGCGGAAGGCTTGTTTTCCGGAGTCGGTGTCAGCGGCAATACGGTCGGTCAGGCGGATAATACGATGCAGAGCGTGCAGATGGAGGGCGTCAGCGACGTGCCTGCTTATGCGTTTTACGGCTGTCAGGGACTTCAGACGGTCATCATGCATTCGAGCGGCGGTGCCGGCGGAGATCATATCGGAGATTATGCGTTCGGCAACTGTGATGACCTGACGAATGTATCTCTGTCCGACAACGTGACAGAGCTGGGACTTCGTCCGTTTAAGGAGTGCCAGAAGCTGACCTATGTGGAATTTAACGAAAGCCCGCATTTTGTATGCGACAACGGTATTATCTACGGTCTGACAGACGGGGCAAAGAGCAGTATTGTGGAATGTCTGGAGACAAGAGGTGCAACGGGAGCCTATACGATCGGTGCGAGTATGGTGAACCGTTCCGAGCTGCAGGGCATCAGCTCGATTCAGGATGAGGCGTTTAAAGGATGTCTCGGTGTCGGAGATGTCAATTTATCGACCTCTAAGGTACAGGAAATTCCGGTCAGTTGCTTCGAGGATACGACGAACCTGTTCTCGGTGGAAATGCCGGAGACGACAAGGACGATCCGCGAAAAGGCGTTTAAAAACAGCGGTGTCCGTTCCCTGACAATACCGGACAGCGTCTCCTATATTGATTCGACGGCATTTACGAACGAGGACGGACAGATCAATAAAAATATTACGATATCGTGCTCGGAGGGCAGTGCGGCGGAGACGTTTGCCAACCTCTACGGACTCACGCTCGGTGAGCCGCTGGTCAAGACATTTTCCGTAATGTTCTTAGACTGGGATGATACAATCTTATCGACGCAGAACGTGGAGATGGGGGCTGATGCGGTTCCGCCTGCAAATCCGGTAAGACAGGGCTATACATTTACCGGATGGAAGCCGGATTATACAAATATTGCAAGGGACATGACGATTTATGCGTTTTATGACAGAACATTGGCAGATCTCGATGCGGCAAAGCATACGGTCAGATTTATAGATTGGGATGATTCGGTTTATAACCAGCAGACCGTTTACGACGGAGAGGATGCAATCACACCTCCGGCACCGGAGCGGAAAGGCTATAACTTTACCGGATGGCGGCAGTCCTACACGAACGTTAAGGAAGATATCGATGTCTATGCGGAATACGAGAAGATCATACCGCAGACGG
>JAFUZE010000013.1 GCA_017476765.1 Lachnospiraceae bacterium | reverse complement strand
CCTCATAGTTACTGCGCACAAGAAAATCCTTTACCAGCTTTCTCATTCTGCTCTCATCATCCACAACGAGAATTTTCAGTTTTTCCATTTTTCTCACCTGCTGTCATAAACTCATCATTAAAATCTGCCGTAAATTGTTGCTGTAACTGATTGTATCGCACATTTATGTAGAAACTGTGAAAAATCATTTGAAATCCGTCAAATCCTGTTCCCTCTCCTCGACCGCTTTTTCCCTGTCCGAAACCGCCCGTTCCCTCTCCTGAAGCTGCTTCTGCCATTCGGAATACTCGTTCTGAATATTGTAGCGGTAATTTATGATGTTGGCGTTTTCCCCCGTCAAGGCAATGACAAACAAAACGATCACGGCAAGCACTAAAAGAATATTTACCCATCTTGACGTGCGAAGCTTCTGCTTCAGCTCCTGCTGATAGTTCGTGCGAATCTTAAGTCTCCGCTCGTCCGATGCGTCTTTTTCCGACCATGCAGCCTGTTCCGGCTGTCCGTCACCCTCACCCGCCGGAATCGGATACTTTCGGAAATCGATTTTTCCGTAGCCCTGCTCTATGAGATACAGCTGAAGCCGCTTTAGGTAGGAAAATCCCACCACAGTATGAAACAGTTCATTCTGAATGCTTTTGACGTAAACCATCGCCACAGCATCCAGATTGCCGTAATTCAGTTTTTGCTCCAGCTGCTCAATTCTTTGCACGTCCGTCTGCGCCAGCTCTGCGGTCTGCGATACCGCAAAAGTGAAGCCATCCACGATAAGTTGTTCCTCTTCCATCTGCTCATCCCCTATAATTTTTGCAGTATCTTTGCCAGGCCATCATCCAGGCTCCGCTTTTCTATTTCATCTGCCCTGCCTATAATTTTTGCAGCACCTTTGCCAGATCATCATCCCTGCCGATGATCAGCACATGCTCTTCCTCTTTGAAAACGTGGCTCGAATCCAGCAGCAGATTGAGCCTTTCATTCTCCTTCACGCCGAGGATGCTGACCTGATGCTTCTGCCGGATATCCAGTTCAAAGATCGATTTTCCGACCCACTCCGGAAGCGGCGGAATCTCATAAATCGAATAGGCGCCCGGCACCTCCACATAGTCATAGATTTTGTCCGTACTATGCCTGATCGCCAGCTTTTCCGCAATATCCCGATCCGGATATACAACCTCATCGGCACCATTTCGAAGCAGAAATTTCGCATGAATATCGCGGTTTGCCTTACTGATCACATACTTTGCGCCCATCTCCTTAAGCAGACTGGTAATCTCCAGACTGCTTTGAAAATTGCTTCCGATACATACAAAGCATAAATCGAAATTGCTCACACCGAGGCTTTTCAATACCTCTTCATTCGTACAATCTCCGATCTTGGCACTTGTAACTAAAAAGAGCAGATCGTCCATCACATCCTCTTTCTCGTCGACAATCATCACCTGATTGCCCATTTCAACCAGATTTCTGCACAAATGATGTCCGAATCTTCCAAGTCCTATAATTAAAATTGATTTCATCCTTTTTATCCTCCCGCAAATCTGTGATGCTTCTGCCTTCTGTCAGACCTCAGCCTCACTTCGTGCCCTTCCTGCTAATCAAATATACCGCCGCTATTTCATCCGCAGCAGACGCTCCTTCGTTATCCCACTGTCACCTTTCCGAGCGGCATTTGCACCGGCAAAGTCTTCCGTCGTTCGGTAAACGAAAGTGCGAACGTCATGCTTCCGACCCTTCCGCAGAACATCAGCAATATCACAAGCAGTCTCGACGCAGTCACAAGCTCCCTCGTGATTCCGGTTGTCATCCCTGCCGTACTGATTGCCGCAATGATCTCAAATGTGGCATCTGCGGCACCTAGCGGCTGAAAGGCACAAATTGCCAGAACCGCCACGATTGCAAGAAACAAATTGATACCGAACACAAGCTCCGCCTTTTTGATTACCTCATCGCTGATTCTGCGCCCAAACACTTCACAGCTCTGCTTATTTCTCAAATTTGACCAGATATAGATCAGCATGACAACGATCGTCGTCGTCTTGACACCGCCTGCGGTAGAGCCGGGGCTTCCTCCGATAAACATGAGAATCGCAGCAAGCAGCTTTCCGCTCTCCGTCAGACCGGCTATATCAATCGAATTAAAGCCCGCCGTCCTTGACGATGCGGAGCCAAAGAAGCAGACCCAGAAGCGCTGCAGCCCATTCATATCCGCCAGTATATTATTTCGTTCAAAAACAGCAAAGAGCACACCGCCTCCGATCAGAAGCGAAAGTGTTGACACAAGCACAAGCTTCGTGTGAAGCATATACTTTCTGAAATGCCACTTATTCATGGAGATATCATCCCACACAATAAATCCGAGGCTGCCTGAAACAAGATTAAACACAATCACAAGATTCACGACCGGATCGTCATAAAAATGCATCAGCGACGAATACGGCTCGTATTTCCCCATCAAATCAAAGCCGGAATTGCAGAAGGCTGAGATGGAATGAAAAAAGCCGTTGTAGATACCTCTTAAAAGCCCCATCTCCGGAACAAAGCGCACGGAAAGGAGAATCCCCCCGATTCCTTCAATCAAAAGCGTGCCCTTCATAATCTTTTTGACAAGCTTCACAATCCCGCCGATCTGCAGTGCGCTCACACTTTCCTGCAAAAGGCCGCGCTCCCGCAGACCGATTCTGCGCCTCAAAAAAATCGCAAAAAAAACGCCGATGCTCATAAAACCAAGACCACCGATCTGCACGAGTGCAAGTATCACAAGCTGTCCGAACACAGACCAGTGCGTATACGTATCAAAAACTGTCAGCCCTGCCACGCAGGTCGCACTCGTAGCCGTAAACAGCGCTGATATAAAATCCGTCGATCTGCCGCTTCTGCTCGCCAAAGGCAGCATCAAAAGAACCGTTCCGATGGAAATGATGATAAAAAAGCCTGCGACAATCATATGTGTCTGCGACAGCAGTTTTTTTTCTCCCCGCTTCCTTTTTGCCATAAGCCTTCTCTTTCTTCTCCCTTTTTACGTTCACCTGACATCTGTAGCTATCATACCACAAGATGCGCAAAATGGCTATGCCCAAAAAGAAAGAGAAGATCCGCTCCTGTCAGAGTCCGATCTTCTCTACATCGCATATTGTGATAAGATAATTCTATAAGCCTAATTTTAATTTCTCCCGTTCGTACTCTTCCTGCGAAAGGATTCCGCTGTTCAAAAGCACCTTCAGCTTGTTCAGCTTTAACTGCGCATCCGCAGACATCGGCGCTGCCGCCGGCGCAGGAGCTGCAGCGGAAGTCGGCATTGCTGCCGTAGCCGGCATCACACCGCTGCCGATCCGCAAATCCTTCTTGGCGTCCTCAATCGCATTTTTCACTCCGCCCTCGGCATCACAGCTTAAAAGAAAAATATACCGTTCCATCTGCGTGTTCGGATTCTTGTAATGAATCATCAAAGCGTCCTTGCCGTTACATGGGCTTTTCTCCACCAAATCGACGTTGCCTACAAAATGATTGAACGCATCGACACGACCGTTCAGTCCTTTGTCACTGTTCGAAATCATTCCCGTTCCGGATATACGATAAGATGACACATCAATGCGATAGGACTCAATCTTGCGCATCAGAAAGCCTTCCTTATAATCCCACTCTTTGTGAAATAAATTGCGCTCTGTTCGAACGCACTGATTACATACCTCTCCGGGAGTTTCGCTCCCACACACGAAACATTTCATAATGAATCTCCTCCTCTGTATATAATAATTATACATATTTATTTCAATTTGTGTATCATTTTTTGTTACTTTTTACGATTTTCGGTAATAATGCATAGAATTTTATCATATGTATTGTCATTTTTTCAATTTTCCCAATTTTTTCCAATGTTCAGCCTGTGACATCCTCATGGATGAACCAAATCATCTGAAAACGAAAAAGGGAGCCGAACGCATCGGTTCATCCCCCTTGCATAGTGGAATAGACGGGAGTCGAACCCGTGTCCAAAAGCCTCTCCATCAAGGCATCTTCCATCACAGTCTCTGGTTAGTCATTCCCTCCATGCCATGTCCAAAGACAAACACAGCACTTTAGTAGCTTCATCGTACGCCCATATGCACAAAGCTTAACATATGTCGTTTCCTACATCGTCGATGCCTGATTCTCAATGTGTAGGTGCACTGAGGCAGACACGCAGCAACTAGGCTGCGAATGCTAAATTATGATCTTCAGCGTTTAATTTTAGGTTTGGTTCGTGACGTGAACCGCGCGGATGGCTTCCTTAACTTCAAAACCCCTGTCGAAACCTTTACTATCCCATATTCAATTGAATACTCATCTCATTTGAGTACCTCTATCATACCATTTTAAAAATAGATGTCAAGTCCTTTTTATCTTTTCTCCGCCCCGGATATTTCTTACAGATTTTTCACCTTAAACTCCCTCTCGTGCTCGCGTTTGATATCCCGTTTTGCGATATCCTGCCGCTTATCATAGAGCTTTTTACCTTTTGCCAGACCGATTTCCATCTTGGCTCTGCCATCCTTGAAATAAACCTGCAGCGGAACGAGCGTATATCCCTTTTCCGCAATCGCACCGACCAGCTTGTGAATCTCCGACTTGTGCAGGAGAAGCTTCTTGACACGCAGCGGATCCCGGTTAAAAATATTTCCTTTTTCATAAGGGCTGATATTCATGCCATAGACAAACGCTTCCCCGTCCTCAATGCGGATAAAGGACTCCTTGATACTGCACTTTCCCATCCGGAGCGATTTTACCTCTGTGCCATGCAGCACAAGCCCCGCCTCATGCTTCTCCTCAATAAAAAAATCGTGATATGCTTTCTTGTTGTTTGCTACTAATTTCATTGCTTCCTTTGCCATACTTTTCCCCCTGTCTGTCACATTTCATCCTCGAGCTCCAGTTCGAAGTCAACCGTCTTAGTCAGCTTATCCGCCGCCTTCACTCTGACTCTTACCGTATCTCCGAGCTTAAAGCTGCGTCCGCTCTCCTTTCCGATCATCTCATAGGCGCTCTCATCAAAATAATAATAATCATACGGAATAGTCGATACATGCACCAGTCCCTCCACCGTATTTTCAAGCTCGACATAGAGCCCCCAGTCGGTCACACCGCTGATCACTCCGGTGAATGCCTCCCCGATGAACTGTTCCATGTATTCTGCCTTCTTCAGCTTCTCGACCTCGCGCTCTGCCTCGTCCGCCCTGCGCTCCGTATCCGAGGATTGCTTGCACACCTGCTCTAAAATTCCGCGGTAATGCTCCATCCGCTCTCTCGTCAGCCTGCCGCGGAGCTGCTCCTTGATGATGCGGTGAATCTGCAGATCGGGATAACGGCGGATCGGCGAAGTAAAATGGCAATAATACCGACAGGCAAGCCCGAAATGTCCGGTGCACTCCGTCGTATATTTCGCCTGCTTCATGCTGCGCAGTACCATTCTGCTAATCAGGGCTTCCTCCTTCGTTCCCTCCACCTTCCCCAAAAGCTTCTGCAGCTCCTTCGGGTGCGGCTCCTCCTTCGAGCTCTTTAAATAATAGCCGAAATTTCGAATAAAAGCACTCAGCTTTTGTATTTTTTCCTTATCCGGATTCTCGTGTGTGCGGTAGACAAACGGTGCCTCCAGCCAGTAAAAATGCTGCGCAACCGTCTCATTCGCCAGCAGCATAAAATCCTCGATGAGCTTTGTCGCCACATTGCGCTCATAGCTTTTGATCTCGGTCACCTTTCCCTGACTGTCCACGAGAATTTTGCTCTCCGCAAAGCCGAAATCGATCGAGCCCCTGCCGCTTCGCTTCTTCCTTAAGAGCCGGGACAACTCCTGCATCTGCTCTAACATCGGCACAAGCGCCTCATACTCCCTGCGTTCCGCCTCGTCGCCATCCTCCAGAATTTTGCGTACACTTGTGTAGCTCATTCTGCGATTCACGTTTATGACCGTCTCCTTGATCTGATAATCGACGACCGTTCCCCCGTCATCGATCTGCATCAGGCAGCTGAGCGCCAGACGATTCTCGCCGGCATTCAAAGAACAGATTCCATTCGAAAGTGTGTGCGGCAGCATCGGGATGACGCGGTCTACCAGATAGACACTGGTTCCCCTCTGCAGCGCCTCCCGATCCAGTGCGGAATTCTCCTGCACATAATTTGACACATCCGCAATATGGACGCCAAGATAATACATGCCGTTTTCCTTCACAAGACTGACCGCATCATCCAGATCCTTCGCATCCTCACCGTCTATTGTGACCATCGTCAGTCCCCGCAAATCCTCCCGAAAGGCAATATCACTCTCGCTCACCGCAGCTGCAACGCGCTCCGCCTGACTAAGCACACGTTCCGGAAACTCCGTCGGAATGTCAAATGCCTTCACGACAGAGAGAATATCGACACCCGGATCGTTGATATGTCCGAGAATTTCCGTGATTCGCCCCTCCGGGCTCTGACGTCTCCCACCGGTTCCGTAGTCCGTAATCTCCGCCACGACCTTGTGCCCGTCCACAGCTCCCTTCGAGCAGCCCTCCGGAATAAAAAGATCGGAGGCAACCTTTGCGTTGTCCGGCACGACAAACCCGAAGCTACGGCTCTTTTGATAGGTTCCGACAACCTGCCGCATTCCTCTTTGAAGCACCTTAACAACCTCCGCCTCCATGCGTCCGCCCTGTCTGCGCCCGAGAGGGCGGAACTGTACCCGGTCCAAATGAAAGGCATCCTTTACATGCGCCTCACCGACATAATAATCCTCGCTCTGTCCCTCCACCTCAATAAAACCAAAGCCTTTTTTGTTGCTGATGAAGGTGCCTGTCAAAAGGGTGCTCTCCGGCTTCACATACTTCCCTCTTTTCGTCTGCTCCAATCTGCCTTCCTCCAAAAGCTCCTTCAGAAGCAGACGAAGCTCTTCCCGCTCTGAAGGCTCCACCTGCAGCAGGACGGCAAGCTCCTTTTCCTTCATCGGCACATAAAACTCTTCCTCCACCAGTTCACAGATCATTTTTTTACGTTCATTCCAAGTTTTGTTTTCCACGCGTTCTCCTAAAAAAGAAAAACACTCTTTTGCAAGAGTGTTTAACGAATTTCCTTAAAATTTGTTAATGTTGAGGACTGCAGCCAGAACAATAAACAATACGGCACACACAACTGAAAGCTTTACCAAAAGTCCCTCCATCGAACGACCCTTGTTCTTGCCCCAGTAGGTCTCTGCCGCACCGCTCAGCGTTCCGAGCCCGGCACTCTTACCTTCCTGCATCAATACTAAAACGGTTAGTGTTATACAATCAATTATAAATAAAACGGTCAAAATTATTCTTACGACTCCCATCTTTTATCCTCCTAACGTTTCCCTCGGATTCCAAAAACCCAATCATGCGAAAATTATTCTAGCACAAAGGGAAAAACATTTCAATACCTTTTTTTAAAACGTTATGCCTCGCACCGTTTCAGCAGCTCTTCCCATCTTCTGTCCGTCTCCTTCTGGAACGCCTCGAGCAGCGCTTCATTTCCCGGCTTGAACAGATGCTTGAATCTTCCCTGTTTTCTTAAGAAATCCTCTAGCGGAAGCTTGTTTTTCGGTTTATAATTCAAAATCCACTTTCCGTCGACCACTTCAAACAGCGGCCAGTAGCAGGTCTCCACTCCGAGCTTGCAGATTTCAATAATATCCGGCGCATCGTACTTCCAGCCTCGCGGACAAGGTGCCATGATGTTGAGGAATGCCGGCCCCGGTGTATAGATTGCTTTCTCCGACTTGACATACAAATCCTTCATATTGCCGATAAAGGTCGTCTGCGCCACATACGGAATGTGATGTGCGGCAATGATTTCCGCCAGATCCTTCCTCGACTGCGGTTTTCCGTCCGACTCACTGCCGCTCGGTGTCGTCGTTGTATCCGCATACATCGGTGTTGCGGACGAACGCTGTACACCGGTGTTCATATATGCGCCGTTGTCATAGCAGACATAGACGAGGTCGTGTCCTCTCTCCATCGCTCCCGACAGAGACTGCAGACCGATATCGTATGTGCCGCCGTCACCGCCGAAGGTGATGAACTTATACTCTTCCTTCACCTTGCCTCGCTTTCTGAGCGCATGATAGGCAGTCTCCACACCCGAGAGCGTCGCCCCGGCATTTTCAAACGCATTGTGGATATAGCTGTCCTCATATGTGGTGAACGGGTACATAAAGGAGGAAACCTCCAGACAGCCCGTCGCATTGCCGACGACCGCTTTATCCCCCGGATGAAGTGCCTTAAGCACGTTTCGCACTGCAATTGTGCCGCCGCATCCGGCACACATTCTATGCCCCGGTGCAAGACGGTCTTCTCTTCCCTGTATTTCCCTGAAATCAAACTTTTTTGCTTCCATGTCTGCACCTACTTTCTAAGTCCGATATACGGATAATCGTCATATTTGATTTTGCCGCTGGCAAGCTTTTCCAAATTGCCATATACCTTGATCAAATCCTCCACGCGCACATCACGTCCGGAAAGACCATAGATCATGTTTACCGTCTCCGCCTTCGCCTTTGCCTTGTACAGAGCTGCCGTCACCTCCGCACCGAGCGGTCCGCCGTTGCCGTTGTAGCCTTCGGCGCGATCCAGAATTGCGATTGCCCTGCAATGCTTTAAGGCAGCTGCAATTTCCCGATCCGGGAACGGACGGAATACACGAATCTTGAGAAGTCCGGCTCTGACACCGCGTCTTCTGAGTTCATCGATCGCATCCTTCGCCGTTCCGCAGACAGAACCGATTGCCACAATCGCATAATCTGCATCCTCAAGCTCATATTCCTCAAAAAAGCCGTACTTTCTTCCTGTCAGCTCCTCAAATTCCTTAGCCACGTCCAAAATGACCTGACGGGCATTTTTCATCGCCTCCGCCTGCGCTCTCTTTGCCTCCATACCATAGTTTGAAACCGCATATGGTCCGACCGCCATCGTCTCATCCGCTTTCATCAGATAGTGCTCCGGCTCGTACTCGCCGACAAACTGTCTGATCGGTTCATCGTCCCAGAGCGTAATATTTTCCACGGCATGGCTCGTGATAAAGCCGTCCTGGCAAATCATGACCGGAAGCTTGACATCCTTATGCTCCGCAATCCGGTACGACTGAAGAAAGTTATCGTATACCTCCTGGTTATTCTCCGCATATATCTGAATCCATCCGGAATCCCTTGCTCCCATACTGTCCGAGTGCTCTGCATTGATATTGATCGGACCTGACAGTGCACGGTTTACGACCGCCATGACAATCGGAAGCCGGTTCGATGCCGCGACATAGAGCACCTCCCACATCAGTGCAAGTCCGCACGAGGAGGTCGCCGTCAGGGTTCTTGCACCTGCCGCCGAGGAACCGATTGCCGCACTCATCGAGCTGTGCTCGCTCTCCACCGGAATAAATTCCGTATCCACTTCCCCGTTTGCGATCATGCTTGCAACAAACTGCGGAATCTCTGTGGAAGGGGTAATCGGGAATGCCGGCATCACATCCGGATTGATCTGCTTGATGGCATGGGCTACCGCCTCATTGCCTGACATACGGGTATTTACTGGCATTTTACTTTCCCTCCTTCATCGAAATCGCACCGAACGGGCATGCCTTGACACAAATGCCGCAGCCCTTACAGTGCTTGAAATCAAATTCCTGCCTTGCATTGTCTTTTACGACAATGCAGGAATCCGGGCAGTACGGTACACAGAGCAGACATTGCTTGCACTTCTCCGTGTCCCAAACAGGGGTGTCCGTTCTCCACTCTCCCGTCTCAAACAGCCGGGAAGTCGCCGGTTCGTGAATCTGCAGCCCTTCCGTCAAATCCTGCCATCTTGTTTTCTCGTTGATCTGCTGTGCTCTCAATGCCATCAGTCTACCTCCTCTAACGCTAAACGAAGCGCCTTCATATTACCGTCCAATACTTCCGGTTTCTTGGCAAATTTATGTTTTAGGGAGGTTTCCATTTCCTTCATAAAAATATCCTCTTCCATAATACCGGATATTTTGACCATACCTGCAAGCATCGGTGTATTCGGGAAATATTTGCCGAGCGTACGCATGCAGATATCGTGCGCATCGATCGTAAACACTCTGCCTGTATAACCATTCAGAAAAGGAAGGATTTCCTCTTTTGTCTTTAAGGTGTTGATGAGAATTGCACCGTCCTCCTTCAGACCCTTCGTCACATCCACCGTATGTAACAACGTATCGTCCACAACCGCCACATAATCCGGCTCGTAGATGTTCGAGTGTACACGGATCGGTCTGTCGCTGATGCGGTCATAAGCGGTAATCGGCGCTCCCATTCTCTCCGGACCGTATTCCGGAAAGCCCTGCACATACTTTCCCGTATTGAATGCAACGTCTGCAAGAAGCAGCGCTGCGGTTTTTGCTCCCTGTCCGCCTCGTCCGTGCCAGCGGATTTCCGTTAAATGTTCCATTCTCTTTCCTGCTTTCTACTTTGGTCTGTTTTCCGTTTTTTTCCTTTTTCCCTGCGCCACACACATCTGTTTTTGTATGGTGGACACAACGAATCCATTATACGATAAAAAATATCATTTGTAAAGAGCGTTAAAAGCGAATTGTCTTATAAAACAAGGTATGGTAAAAATCACCACGGAACAATCGTGCTGCAGGGTGGTATTGATTTCTACTCTTGCCAGAATGGGGGGATACTATGAAAAATCAGAAGAATCATTACAACGCTCCTGCAAGTTCAAGTGCAGATTTTCACATGCAGGATCAAGAAAACTAAGAATATTGATTAAAAATTGAAAGGCAGAAACGCATAAGAATTAAAAAACGGCATATACTTTTTCTATCGGCAGTGAGTTTTGCCGATACGCTATTCACTCTTTTCTCCCAAAATACTTTTTTTACCCCCCAAAAGCCACTCGTTTAAACGCGGGTGGCTTTTTCTCTTGATCGCAGAATCACGGTCTGCTTCATTCCGGTTTTACGGAGTCTCTGTCATGCCTGCATATTCTCGTTTTTTCTGTTCTCAAACCACCGCATCAGAAAAAATGCCGCCACTGCGGAGACAACTCCCGTCACTGCTCCGCCGAGCACATCGGTCGGAAAATGGACGAACAAGTACATCCGAGAAAAAGCAATACAGGCAGCGAGTACAAACGCTGCAATGCCATAGCGCTT
>JAFUZE010000123.1 GCA_017476765.1 Lachnospiraceae bacterium | reverse complement strand
GGCGCAGTCGGTCCGGCCTTCTGCCTGTCTCTTGCCTCCAGAATCTCCTCCATCCGTTCCGGCTCCCACACGCCGCGCCCGATCCGCACAAGCGTCCCTACGATAATGCGCACCATATTAAAGAGAAAACCATTGCCGCTGATACGGATGGTAATATAATCGCCTTCCTTATCTATCCGGATATCATAAATCGTCCGTACGGTTGTTGCCACCTGTGCCTTCGCCACACAGAAGCTCTTGAAATCATGTTCACCGACCAGATACGCGGCAGCCCTCTGCATACGCTCGATATCAAGCGGGAAATAGACAAAATAGGCGTATCTGCGCGTGATCGGATTTTCGAACGGAGCGTTGTAGATTCGATACTCATAAGTCTTTTTGCTGTTGCAGTGTCTCGGATGAAAGTCAGGCGCGACCTCCCGGGATTTCTGAATCCGGATATCCATCGGCAGCCTCTGATTGAGCGCATATGTCATCCTTCCAGCATCCATTCTCGCATTTGTGTCAAAAACCGCAATATTGCACAGTGCATGAACGCCCGAATCTGTTCTGGATGCCCCGATAACGCTGATTTCCTCACCAAGAAGCTTACTCAGATGTTTATTCAGTTCGCCCTCAATCGTCGGACCGTTTGGCTGAATCTGCCATCCGCAGTAGTCGGTTCCGTCATAGGCAACCGTCAGCATGACTCTTTTCACGCGTGTTTTCCTCCACCTGCTATCTTTCCTAAAACAGCTGCTTCTATCCATTCATTGTGCCGGCAATTATGCATACAGCCGGAACCGACCGCAAACACCCGGATATAGTTTATATAAAAAGGGGGATTCGCAGCATTTTCCCCGCAACAATGACAATTCCCAGATACGCTGCCACAATCAGATACGCCGCAGCATCGCGCTTACGGTAGATGAGCGGCTTCATCTTGGTACGCCCCTCTCCGCCCTGATAGCATCTCGCCTCCATCGCCATCGCAAGGTCATTGGCACGCCGGAACGCCGATATAAACAGCGGTACCAACAGCGGTACAAGCGCCTTGATTTTCCTGATCAGATTTCCACTCTCAAAATCCGCTCCTCTTGCCATCTGCGCCTTCATGATCTTGTCCGTCTCCTCGAGCAGAATCGGGATGAACCGGAGTGCGATCGACATCATCATTGCCACCTCATGCACCGGCATATGCAGCTTCTGCAGCGGACGCAGCAGCTTTTCCAGTCCGTCGGTCAACTGGGTCGGTGTCGTCGTCAGCGTCATCAGGGAGGAACCGACGATGAGCAGCATCAGCCGGATTGCGATAAATACCGCATTCTCGATTCCCTCCTTTGTGATGTGTATTTTCCATATCTCGAAAACAATCTCTCCATCGGTCAAAAGCAGGTTAAAAAGGGCTGTAATCAGAAGCAGGATGACGATTGCCTTCAGTCCCCTTAAGATAAACCTGACCGGCACCTTCGACAAAGAGATGCAAAGCGCCAGAAAGGCAAAGCCAAGCACATACACGATGGGACTGTTCTTATAAAGGAACAGTGAAATGATATATACGATCGTTGCCACAAGCTTTACTCTCGGATCAAGTCGATGTATGACCGAATCACCCTGATAATATTGTCCAAGCGTGATATCCCGAATCATAGATTGTCCTTTCTTCCCAGTGCCAGCAGAATCTCCTCCTCCGCCTCGTCAATACTCGTCACATTCGTGCTCACATCAAGACCGTTCTCCCTGCATTTCGCCATAATATACACGACGGCAGGAGCTGCAAGCCCTACCTTCTCCAGCTTCTGATATTCCTTGAATACAACCTTTGGTGTATCGTCGAGCAAAATCTCTCCCTGATTCATAACAATGATGCGGTCAACATATTTTGCCACATCCTCCATGCTGTGCGACACAAGCAGAACCGTAATACCCGTCTCGGTCTGGAGCTTTTTGACCATATCGAGAATCTCATCCCGTCCCTTCGGGTCAAGCCCTGCGGTCGGCTCATCAAGAACGAGTACCTCCGGCTCCATCGCAAGCACGCCGGCAATGGCAACTCTTCGCTTCTGTCCTCCCGAGAGAGAGAACGGTGACTGGTAAAAATATTCATCCTCCAGTCCTACCATCTTGAGTGCCTTGTACGCACGCATTTCAACTTCCTTCCTGGGAAGTCCGAGATTTTTAGGTCCAAAGCAGACATCCGAAAATACGTCTACCTCAAAAAGCTGATGCTCCGGATACTGAAAAACAAGTCCGACCTTACTTCGGAGCATCTTGCTGTCAAAATCCTTGTCATAAATATCCTGACCGTTAAAAAGTACGTTTCCGCTCGTCGCTTTGATCAGACCATTGAGGTGCTGTACGAGCGTTGATTTTCCCGAACCGGTATGTCCGATCAGACCGATAAACTGTCCGTCCGGAATGACCAGATTGATATCCTTTAATGCGTGAACCTCCATATTGGTTCCCTCACCGTATACGCAGTTCACATGATTTAATATGATTGACATGATTATCCCACTTCTATTTCTCTTAATTCTGTTTCTTTTTACTTGTGTTTCTTTTTATCTTAACTTGTGCTTGCTTTATATTCTGTTTCTTTTTTCTTTTGCTTCTCATGATTTTCGCTTTTCATGATTTCCGCTTCTCACTTCTTTTGCTTCTCTTTGATTAGGGAAACACTGATTAAGTGTTTCCCGCGCGAAATTCGCAGGCACAAAGTGCCTTTCCACAGCGAATTTCTGCGCATCCATGCGGAGCAATCTAAGGAAAAGCTGATTTAATCAGCGTTTCCTTAGGAGCAGCTGCTGTACAAATTCTTCCGCCGTCAGAATGCCGTCCGGCAATGCCAGCCCCTTCTTCCGAAGCTCATATGCAAGAAGTGTTACCTGCGGCACATCGAGGCGCAGCGCTTTGAGCTGATCGACCTGACTGAAAATTTCTTTTGGCGTTCCCTGCATTGCAATATGTCCTTTATCCATAACGATAACATGATCGGCATGGATAACCTCCTCCATATAATGTGTGATCAGTATGACTGTGATCTTCTCCACATCGTTTAATGCCCTTATGGCACGAATGACCTCTTTTCTTCCGTTCGGGTCAAGCATTGCTGTCGGTTCATCCAGAACAATACACTTCGGATGCATCGCCAGCACACCCGCTATCGACACACGCTGCTTTTGCCCTCCTGAAAGCTTGTTTGGTGAGTACTTCCGGTACTTGAACATACCGACAGCTTTTAAGCTCTCTTCCACGCGTTCCCAGATTTCCTTTGTCGGAACACCCATATTCTCAAGCCCAAAGCCAACATCCTCCTCCACGACCTGTCCGATGATCTGGTTGTCGGGATTTTGGAATACCATTCCCGCCTGCTTCCGAATATCCCAGAGCAGCTTCTCATCCTTCGTATCCTTGCCGTCGACCCAGACCGTTCCCTCCGTAGGGCACAAAATTGCATTGATATGCTTTGCAAGAGTTGACTTTCCGGAGCCATTGTGACCCAGAATCGCCAAAAACTCGCCTCTTTGTACATCGAGAGAGACATCGTCAACCGCTTTTACGATTCCTTCCACGTTTCCCTCTTCGTCGCGGCGAATATATTCAAATGTCAGTTGATCTGTTTTTACGATTCCCATCAAACGAAAAGCACTCTTTCCCGGTGCATTTTTATTCGTTCTTACACCGCGTGTTTAATTGTACTTCATTACCATTCGAAATACAAGAGCAATTCGATAGGAAAAAAGAAAGAACAACAAAAGAAATGTAAAAAAATTTTTTAAGAAAAAGAGAAGCGAAGCTTCCCTTTCTTTTTGCTGTTATTCGAAATGATACATTGCTGTTACTGTGTTTTATCCGGCAGTACTTCCATCTTGTCCGCTTCCTCGATGAGCTTTTTGTTAATCTCCTCATCGCTCATACCTTCATAACCCTCCATCTGCTGAAGCTCTGATTCATCGTAATCGTCATTGCTGTTTCCACATCCGCCCAGACAGGCTGCGCTCAGCATACAGATACCTATATATAATAGAACCTTATTTTTCATTTTCTTTCTCCTCCAAGTTTTTTTCGTTTAAAAAAAATCCGCCGATATAATAATCTCCCTCCGGTGTCAGCGTCACCCGATTTTTTTCGGCGGCTGTATCGTTTTCCAATGCATACTGCACGAGCTGATCTCTCCCAAGCAAATAGAGTCTGTCCTGTGCCTGCGATACTTCCATCTGCAGGATTGCACCATCCGTCTCCAAAAGACCGGTAATCTCTTTTGTTTTCAGATCAAATCGATCCACAAAGCTTTGCGCATTCGAAAAAATATCCGTGCAGCCTATATACAGCTCCTCATCCTGCAATAATAAATTGTAAGCATTGGAATGCGGGAGCTGATACGTTGTAATCCGATCTGTCTTCACTTCATATTCCGTGAGCAGCCCATCAAGCACAAAGTATAAATTGCCATCTGAATAGACGAGATAGTCCAGCTTGTGATCCGGATCGCTCTCATACAGTTTTCGAACCGTTTTTTCCTCAAAATCAATCTCGTAAATGCCGAGCATATCCGTCTCAAACTCCACTCCGATGCCATATGCATCCGAGTCTCCGGGCGTGATCGTCGTAATGAACTGTGTGTCCGTTTCAATCGTGCTGATTTCACCGGTTTCGCAGTCCATCACATCGAGATAACACACTCCGTTCAAATTGCTGACGGCATATAACCGGTTATCCTTGTATGCAATATCGACGATGTTGATTCGGTCAAACGAATACTCCTTTGCCGTTCCATCCTTCAAATCGATTTCCACAACCCTGCCGTAATCACGCTCATCGGCATGCCCCATAGGATTGATGTACAGCTTTCCGCCATAAACCGTCGAATTGCAAAACCCGTCGTAAGCCACATTCGGATATGACGTTCTGTACTCACCGACCTGCCTTAGCTGATCATCGAACAGCATAAAATCTGTCTTTTCCTTATATTCCATCGTCTGCATGACAGCCACGGAATAGTCCGTGGAATAGGATTGATTCTCGCTGCGGCATCCATTGATCGTAAAAGCAATAAGAAGCAGTCCCAAAATGCATCCTGATTTCATGTATTTCGCTTTTCTCTCCATGTTCTCATCCTTTAAAATGGCAGATGAATTCGCGAACGCATCCATCTGCCTATGTCATCATCCTTTGACGTTCTCAGCAGACCACTGTTGTCCGCCGCTAAACGCACCACCAGCTTATTTGGTGTAGGTATAAATTGTATATGTCTTATCAGAGTTCACAAGCTCCATCGGATGTACTGCCTTTCCGAACAGGCTCGTATTTAAGTCAACATTGTACAGATCCTTGTAGCCTGCCCATACAAGCTGTGAGCAATAGAACTTCTTTCTTGTTGTAACGTTGAAGTAATTGTAATTATACGGCTTTCCGATCTGAGCTTTGCACCAGCTTGCAACATTGCTGTCCTGTGCAGCGGAAGTAGAGGAAACCGCAATACCGTAAATCTTCTTCTTGGAAGTCGTCCAGTTGTTTTTGCCTAAAACAACTCCTGAGGATACTGACTCGATGACATTTGATGCATTCCACACAATGGCTGCATGTCCGGTCGGAATCAGATTTTTGTACGCATCCGACGTAACTAAGATTGCACCACGTCTGGTTGGATATGTACCGGATACAGTTGCCGCATTACTGGTAATCCCCATTCCCAGAAACATACTGAGGCATAAGCCAACACACATCATTTTTTTGAAACCTTTCATTCTCATAAATCGCATCTCCTTTTCTATTATTTATTATACTCTCTGCAAAAGTGTTGAAGGAAGCCGGACAAAATCGCATTAGTAAAACATCTTATCTGTATTCCAATCAACTCTCTTACGAGATGATGATATCTTATCCATAAACGCTTGTCAAGGCAGATGGAACGCATTTCCATCTCTATCACGATAAATTCATCGCAAAATCCGCCAATGCCGCGTTCGCCTCATAAGGGAATCCAATCATGCAGAATGCAGCGATTGCCCCGGATGCAATGGAAACCGCTTATCATTTTGAAATGCATATGGTATACTTATCGTAAACGCAATAAATCAATGCGTTTACGATAAAAGCTCCGCAAGGATGCGCACGAATTTGCATAGGAAATATGCTGCGTTGCAGCGCAAATTCGGCGCAGGAAACGAATCAAAACGGATGCGTTTTGTTCGTTTCCTATATATTCATCACACGGCTCTTTTATAGTGGGAGATCGTTATTTCAGCAGTTCTTCGGATGACTTGGGAGGATGTAGCAATGCGCAAAAAAAGAATCGGTATCGTTCTGATTATTTCCGCTTTATTTCTCATAGTATCTCTCATATTTGCAAAAAGCTCTTCATATATTATTTCTGATAAAGCCGAACCAATTTCCGAAGCTGATGCGGCTGTATATACGTCGTCAGACACTGACAGTGACTCCGGCGAGGTCGTGCAGGACACAAGCAGCAGTTCCCCGCCGGATTCTGATCGTCGGGACGACTCTTTCAGCTCCGACAAGGCAGGACCGGACGCTGGCAACGGCTCCGGCGAGACAGGGCAGGATGCAGGCAGCGCCTCCGGTTATAACGAGGACGAAAACAGCAGCCGGGAAGATGGCGGTGAAGCCGAGACCGAGCAGAATATGAGGGAAGGAGACCTTGCAATGGAACATCCGGATCGAATTACTTATCAGACCGGTTTTTATTATGAACCTCTCACGGAGGAAATCAAGCAGAGAATCTATGGTCTATCCTACAAGGAGGACTGCAGCGTACCTTATGAGGAGCTGCGGTATGTGGTGGTAAGATTTGTAAACTTTGACGGGGAAACCGAGGATGGGGAGATCATCTGCAACAAAGCGATTGCGCAGGATCTTGTGGAGATTTTCTATGCGCTGTTTGAGCAGGACTATCCGATTGAGAAAATAAAACTCATCGACGAATTTGAAGCCGATGATGATTTATCCTGCGCTGCGAACAATACCTCCTGCTTCAACTACCGGGTTATTGCCGGCAGTAAAACACTTTCCAGGCATGCACTTGGCATGGCGATCGATATCAATCCATTTTACAATCCGTACATCACTTATCCGAACGGAAAAGAACGAATCTCTCCCGCCGGAAGCGAACCGTACGCCGACCGGGATGCCGACCTTCCCTATATGATCAAAAAGGGGGATTTGTGCTACAATCTGTTTATCGAGCATGGCTTTACCTGGGGCGGAGAATGGAAGTCAGTCAAGGATTATCAGCACTTTCAGAAGGAGACGGATTAGAGCGCCATGCCGTTCCTATCAGGCATAACCATGCCGCCTTTCTCTGATTATCACACACTCCATAGCGGAAAGCGGAACCTTCACATAAAAAAGCACAGACTCCAAAAAGCCTGTGCTTTATCGCATATCCTATTCACTTCCGCTGTGTGATTAGCTGCCGTAAACCGGTAACCTTCTACACTAACTCAAGAAGAACCTCCATTGCAGCATCGCCCTTGCGCTGTCCGATCTTGACAATACGTGTATAACCGCCGTTGCGGTCTACATACTTCGGAGCAATCTCGTCAAACAGCTTAGCCGGTACATCAATCGTCTTTGTATTTCTCTTCTTGCCTGCATTTTCCTTCGGCACTTCTGTCACACTGTACAGTACCTTCAGCATCTGACGTCTTGCATGAAGTCTGGACGGTAAATCCTTCTTGATTTCCTTCTCTACTTCGTCGTAGACAGTAACTCTCTTACCATCCTTCTCTTCTTTCACTCTCTTGCCGTTTACGTCTTTTCTTGCAACCTTTGCCTGCACCTTTACGGTCTCATAATTATCCTTTTCCTTCACTGCCAGAGCAATCAGACCTTCAGCAATCTTCTGAACTTCTTTTGCCTTTGCCTCAGTTGTGATAATCTTGCCGTTTACAAAAAGTGCGGTTACCTGATTTCTAAGTAATGCTTTTCTCTGTGAGCTTGTTCTTCCAAGCTTTCTATACTTTGCCATTTTTTCCTCTCCTTCATGGTGCATCCGGCCACGCTCTTTGGACTTACTTACCGAATGTATGATCAGTTCCATTTATGAGTTCACACGCAAATGCTCATCGGTCTTATTTTGCATGCTACACATCCTTTTTGCAGGTGCCTTCTGATTACAGGTATGTAATGAAAAGGCTGCTGCTGTTATGAATCGTCGCCTACATTGAGCTGTAAGCCGAGTTCTTTTAATTTTGCCAATACCTCCTCTAAGGACTTTCTGCCCAGGTTACGAACCTTCATCATATCCTCGGAGGTCTTGTTCGTCAATTCTTCAACGGTATTGATACCGGCACGCTTCAAGCAGTTATAGGAGCGGACAGAGAGCTCTAACTCGTCAATGCTCATCTCCAATACTTTCTCTTTCTCATCGTCTTCCTTCTCGATCATGACCTCTGCGGTCTTTGCATTTTCGGACAAGTCGATGAATAAGCTCAAATGCTCACTTAAAACCTTTGCAGCGAGACTCACTGCTTCATCCGGAGCCAGTGTGCCGTTGGTATATACATCTAATGTAAGTTTATCATAGTCAGTAATTTGACCCACACGGGTATTTTCCACAGTAAGATTCACTCTCTCCACCGGAGTGTAAATAGAGTCCACTGCAATCACGCCAATCGGTAAGTCTTCTTTCTTATTCTTGTCTGCACTTACATAACCTCTGCCCTTTGTAATGGTAATCTCCATATACAGCTTGGCATCCTTTCCCCCGCTCAGCGTAGCAATGACCTGATCCTTGTTCAGAATCTCAACCTCAGAATCCACCTGAATATCTGCTGCTGTCACGATACCATCGCCCTCATACTCGATGTAGGCAGTTTTCGGTTCATTGCTCGTACTTGTATTGCGGATCGCCAGACTCTTCAAATTCATGATGATCTCCGTCACATCTTCCTTTACTCCCGGAATGGACGTAAACTCATGGAGAACACCTTCGATTTTTACTTGGCTGACTGCTGCTCCAGGTAAGGAAGAAAGCATGATTCTTCTTAAGGAATTGCCGAGAGTGATACCATAGCCTCTCTCTAACGGCTCTACAACGAATCGGCCATACTTCTTATCTTCAGAGATTTCTGCAACCTCAATGTTCGGTCTCTCAAAATCAAACACTGTAAATACCCTCCTTACTATTTTTATGCGCTACACTGCCAGACATCTATTATTTCGAATAAAGCTCGACAATCAGCATCTCATTAACAGGTACGTCAATGATTTCTCTTGTAGGAAGTTCCTTTACTGTTCCTCTTAAGTTCTCAAGATCCTGATCCAACCATTCCGGAACTAATCTTCCGCCGGTCACCTCAACGATATCCTTATATCTCTGCAGGCTCTTGGACTTCTCGCGGATCTCAATCACATCTCCCGCCTTAATGCGATAAGAAGGGATATTTACACACTTGCCGTTCACAAGCACATGCTTATGTCCAACAACCTGTCTTGCCTCTCTTCTCGTTCTTGCAAAGCCTAAACGGAAAATCACATTGTCCAGTCTTGACTCCAGAAGAACCATCAGGTTCTCACCGGTCATGCCCTTCATTCTATCAGCCTTTTTGTAATAGTTTCTGAAAGGCTTCTCCAGTACGCCGTAGATGAATTTCGCTTTCTGCTTTTCACGCAGCTGAAGTCCATACTCGCTTACCTTCTTGTTTGCTCTGCTGTTTGTTCTTTTTGACTTTTTGTCATAGCCTAAATAACTCGGTTCTAATCCAAGAGATCTGCATCTTTTGAGAACCGGAACTCTGTTTACTGCCATTTTTTATTATCCTCCTATTATTGTTTACAGCACATTTTCTTCGAAACATGCTTTCTTCCAACGATACCAGCTTTTCAGCTATTACACTCTTCTGCGCTTTGGCGGACGGCAACCGTTGTGAGGTACCGGAGTTACGTCTCTGATACTTGTCACCTCGAGACCGCAGGCCTGAAGTGCACGGATTGCTGCTTCTCTGCCCGAACCCGGACCCTTTACCATGACATCAACCGTTTTTAAGCCGTGGATTAACGCTGCCTTTGTCGCAGTTTCCGCAGCCATCTGTGCTGCATATGGAGTAGATTTCTTTGAACCTCTAAATCCCAGACCGCCGGCACTAGCCCAGCTAAGAGCATTTCCTTCATTGTCTGTCAGCGTGACAATGGTATTATTGAAGGAAGACTGAATGTGTGCCTGTCCGTGTTCAACGTTTTTCTTAATACGCTTTTTTGTTACTTTCTTTGCCGCAACTTTTTTAGCCATCTAAACTAACCTACTTTCTACTTTTCTAAATCACCCAGAAGTTTGCTTACTTCTTCTTATTTGCTACTGTTCTCTTAGGACCTTTTCTTGTTCTTGCATTGGTCTTTGTCTTCTGACCGCGAACCGGAAGTCCCTTTCTGTGACGAATACCTCTGTAACATCCGATCTCCTGCAATCTCTTGATGTTGAGTGCAACTTCTCTTCTGAGGTCACCCTCTACCACATGATTTGCATCAATTACCTCGCTGATCTTCTTCACTTCCTCATCCGTCAAGTCTCTGCAACGAGTATCAGGATTTACGTTTGCCTGTGCTAAAATCTTATTGGAGCTTACTCTGCCGATTCCGTAAATATAAGTTAAACCGATTTCAACACGTTTGTCTCTAGGTAAGTCTACACCTGCAATACGAGCCATTTTCCATTCCTCCATTTTCCGGGTACACTTGTACCAACATTAGTTACTAATTGATTGGGGGAAACGCTGCACCTCCCCAATCGGGCAGATACCCGACCTTTCCGATACTAAATCCGTCGCCGCTCTTTCCTCCGGCAACGGGCTTCGCAATGCACGCAGAAAACTAAAGAATAATCCTCCGCATCCATCTGCACTGCAATTCTCGGTATCAATAAGTAATTTCCCGTAGGCTCTTCTAAAAAAGTAACTGCTACGTTCCATTATCTTAAAGCGGCACTATGCCGTGCGTCGATATCATAAATCGACAAGATTTTTCCCTGCTGAATTTGGAAATTAACCTTGTCTTTGTTTGTGCTTAGGATTCTCACAGATGACTCTGATCCGTCCCTTACGTTTAATGATTTTGCATTTCTCGCAAATTGGTTTTACTGATGATCTAACTTTCACGTTAAACCCTCCTTTCCAAAAAGACCGTTTTACATTATACCACAGGTATCACGGGTTTGCAATACCTTTATTTATTTATCTCTCCATATGATACGTCCTTTGGACAGGTCATACGGGGATAACTCTAAAGTAACCTTATCGCCCGGCAGAATACGGATAAAATTCTGTCTGAGTTTGCCGCTGATATGCGCCAGTACTCTGTGGCCGTTTTCCAGCTCTACCTGAAACATCGTGTTCGGAAGCTTCTCCACTACTGTTCCTTCTATTTCAATTACATCTGCTTTTGACATATAAACCTCACTTTCCATCAAAACCGTTTTTAATCGCTGCCTTTATTTCTTCGTCCGTGACCGGCTGCCCCGCTTTCAGCTTTGCGGTGAGCGCCCCACTGTCTGTCAGGATCGGCTGAATGTGCTTTTTTTTCTTTTTCTTCGGTGTCGCCGCCGTGCGGATTCTCCCGTCCGCCAAATATACATATTCCGCGTCCTCGCTGACTATGACATAAATTCGATCTTTGTCATGACCGGCTTTTGATTTTGCGAATTTTCCTATCATCTTGTCACTTACCACCTGCCTGACTGTCTGTTACAGAAGTGTGAGTATTTCCGGCTCACCCTCCGTAATGAGAATCGTGTTTTCATAATGGGCGGATATCAGTCCGTCGTCCGATACCACCGTCCAGTTATCGTCCAGCCAGATGACATCCGGTCTTCCCAAATTGATCATCGGCTCAATCGCAAGCGTCATGCCTGCTCTCAGCTTTAAGCCTCTGCGCCTCTGCGCAAAATTCGGAATCTGCGGATCCTCATGCAGCTTCGTGCCGATTCCGTGTCCGACAAGATCCCTGACAATTCCATATCCGAACTGACTGATATAGCGGTCAATGGCTGCGGAAATATCAAACAAATGATTGCCCTGCCTTGCCATGCTGATTCCCTCAAAGAAGCTTTGCTTTGTCCGGTCGATCAGCTCCTGTGCCTCCTGACTGATCTTACCGATGCCGTGTGTTCTTGCCGCATCCGAGTGATAGCCCTTGTAGATCAGTCCCGCATCGAGGCTGACGATATCGCCCTCCTGCAAAATGCGATCCTTTCTCGGAATCCCGTGTACGACCTCCTCATTGACCGAGACACAGATCGATGCCGGATAGCCGTTATAATGAAGAAAGTTCGGCGTGCAGCCCATATCGCGGATCAGCTTTTCCCCGAGCGTATCGATGTCAAGCGTGGACATGCCCGGCGCAAGCGCCTCCCCGAGCTTTGCATGGACCTCGGCAAGCATCTTGCCGGCATCGCGCATCAGCTCGATTTCTCTTGCGGACTTTATCGATACTGCCATGACTACTCTCCCAGAATCTTTACAATCGCTGCAAAGACATCTTCCATCGGAACCGTGCCGTCTACTGTCTGAAGTACCCCTTTTTCGGTGTAAAAATCGATCAACGGCTGTGTCTGTTCATGGTAGACATTCAGTCTGTTCTTCACCGTCTCTTCCTTGTCATCGTCCCTTAAAATCAATTCCTTGCCGCATCTATCACATATTCCTTCCTGCTTCGGCGGAATATGTACAATATGATAGGTCGCTCCGCAGGATAAGCAGGCACGTCTTCCGGACATTCTGTTTACGATATTTTCATCCGGAACGTCTACGTTGATTGCATAGTCAATTTTGTCAGACAACTCGGAAAGTGCCTTGTCGAGTACTTCCGCCTGCGGAATCGTTCTCGGGAATCCGTCCAGTACATATCCGTTTTTGCAGTCATCGTTTGCGACTCTGTCCAGCAGAATCTTCACCGTCAGCTCATCCGGGACAAGCAAGCCCTGATCCATGTACTTTTTTGCTTCTTTTCCGAGTTCCGTCCCATTCTTAATATTGGCTCTGAAAATGTCGCCTGTCGAGATATGCGGAATCTGATATTTGTCCGCAATCATTTTTGCCTGTGTTCCTTTACCTGCTCCCGGAGCTCCTAACATAATTATTTTCATTTTCTAAACCTCTGTTTCGTTATCATCGGGCGTACCGCCCACTTCGTGTCATTGCATTATAAGGAATATATGGGACATAGCGGAAACCGCCTGTCCCAACATACTCTCTAATCGTTTAAGAATCCCTTGTAGTTTCTTACAAGCATCATAGATTCGATCTGTTTTAATGTTTCCAAAATAACACTCACGACGATGATCAGGCTTGTGCCGCCGAAATCAACCGATGCGCCGAACACACCGTTAAAGAAGAACGGCAGAACACATACAATCACAAGTCCGCAAGCGCCGATAAAAATAATGTAGTTCAAAACCTTTGTCAAATATTCAACCGTAGGCTTACCCGGTCTGATACCCGGAATAAATCCGCCCTGACGTTTGATATTGTTGGCTACCTCTAACGGATTGAACGTAATCGATGTGTAGAAATACGCAAAGAATACGCAAAGTACTACATAAATGAGTAATCCGATCGAGTAAACCGGTGTCTTTGGATTGCACCAGTTTCTTGAATTTAATGTTTTCAGTACCTCTGCACCGAATCCGCTTCCCTGATAACCTACCAACTGGCAGATCACAAGAGGAAACTGAAGTAACGACGAAGCAAAGATAATCGGGATAACACCTGCGGTGTTTACCTTGAGCGGAATCGTCGAAGACTGTCCGCCGACCATCTTTCTGCCCTGTACCTTTTTTGCGTACTGAACCGGAATCTTGCGCGTGGCATCGTTTAAAATGATAACCAAAATAATCATTCCGATCAGAATTGCAAGAATAATCACTGCTGACAAGCACGCCCATGCCAGATTTCTGGCATTTTTGACGAACTGATCATACAAGCCTGCCAGATCATTCGGCATACGGGAAATAATGTTAATCGTAAGAACGATGGAAATACCGTTTCCGACACCCTTCTCCGTAATTCTCTCACCGATCCACATCAGGAATGCCGAGCCTGCCGTCAATGCTACGATTACCGCAATGTAATCGAGGACTACCGCATCCTGTGCGAGCAATCCGGAACGACCGAAACCGATTGCCATAGCGGAAGATTCAATCAGGGAAAGCCCGACCGTCACATAACGTGTGATCGATGCGATTTTCTTTCTTCCGTCCTCTCCGTCCTTCTGCATCTCCTCCAACTTCGGAATTGCAATCGTCAGAAGCTGCATGATAATGGACGAAGTAATATATGGAGTGATGTTCAGCGCGAACACCGACATACTCAGGAAGGAACCGCCTGTAAATGCATCAAAGAAGTTAAATGCATCACCGGTCTGCTGTGAAAACCACTGTGAAAAATAATCTCTGTTTACACCCGGCACCGGCAGCTGGCATCCGAAACGGATGACAACTAACATGGCGAAGGTAAATAATAATTTCAATCTGATTTCTTTGATCTTTAATGCCTTTTTAAGCGTATTAAACATTAAATCACCTCAACAGTTCCACCAAGAGCTTCGATCTTTTCTTTTGCGGACGCACTGACTGCATTGACCTTTACGGAAAGCTTCTTAGTTAATTCTCCGTTTCCAAGAACTTTAACACCGTCTTTTGGATTTTTGATGACACCGGCTTCCAGCAATGCTTCCACATCAACTACGGCACCGTCCTCAAATCTCTCCAGTGCAGAGACATTGATAGCAACGATTTCCTTTGTATTGATGTTCTTGAAGCCTCTCTTCGGAATTCTCCGGTATAACGGCATCTGACCACCTTCGAAGCCGATTCTCGGAGCTCCTGAACGAGCCTTCTGACCTTTATGACCTTTACCGGCAGTCTTACCGTTTCCTGAACCGTGTCCACGACCTCTTCTAAAATTATCACTGTGTTTAGAACCCTCTGCAGGTCTTAAGTTTGATAATTCCATTCTGACACCTCCTTATCGTTTTTTGATCTTAAGCTTCTTCCACTTTCACTAAATGCCGAACCTGATTTACCATGCCTCTTGTGCTGGCATTATCCGGCAGTTCAACGGTTTTATTGAGCTTCTTTAAGCCCAGAGCTGCTACAGTAGCTCTGTGCTTCGGGATTGCACCGATTGTAGATTTCACTAACGTAACTTTAATTGTCTTATTGTCTGCCATTTTTTAACCTCCTTAAGCCATGATCTCATCGATCGATTTGCCGCGGTTTTTCGCTACCTCTTCCGGAGTTTTCAGCTGGCTGAGTCCTTCAATCGTTGCAAGCACTACATTCTGCTTATTGTTAGAGCCCAGAGACTTTGTACGGATATTCTTGATACCTGCAAGCTCGCACACGTTACGCGCAGGACCACCGGCAATGACACCGGTACCTTCCGGAGCTCTCTTCAAAAGCACGGATGCGCTTCCGAAATTTCCTGTAATATCATGTGTAACCGAATTGTTCTCATCGAGGGCAACTGTGACGAGATTTTTCGTCGCATCTTCTTTTCCTTTACGGATTGCTTCCGGAATTTCAGTAGCTTTTCCAAGACCGGCTCCGACATGGCCGTTTCCGTCACCGACAACGACAAGTGCTGTAAAGCGCATGTTACGACCACCCTTAACAACTTTTGTTACACGTTTGATGGAAACGACTTTTTCGGTCAGTTCCATGTTCGTTGTGTCTACGATTGTACGTTTCATGTGTCTTTTCTCCCTTCCTAAAATTCCAAGCCAGCTTCTCTTGCTGCCTCAGCTAATGCTGCAATTTTACCCTGATAGATAAAACCGCCTCTGTCAAAGACCACAGTAGTAATGCCCTTATCCAGCGCTCTCTTAGCAATCACGGTTCCTAAGTATGCTGCTGCATCAACGTTGTTCGTCTTCTCAAGCTCAGCCTTCACGTCCTTCTCAAGTGTGGATGCTGCAACTAATGTATTTCCAACGGTATCGTCAATAATTTGAGCATACATATGATTATTACTTCTGAACACAGCTAAACGTGGTCTCTCAGTTGTACCAGAAAAGCGGTTACGAATTTTTTTATGCTTTTTAATACGAACTTTTTGTCTTGATTCTTTATTAACCATTTTCATACTCTCCTTATCTATTTCTTACCGGTCTTGCCGACTTTACGTCTGATCGTCTCATCCGCATACTTGATACCCTTGCCCTTGTATGGCTCAGGTCTTCTCTTATCTCTGATCTCAGCTGCGAACTGTCCGACCTTCTCTTTATCAATACCGCGGACATAAATAATGTTCTGTCCTTCCAGCACTGTCTCAATTCCTTCCGGATCCGTCATCTCTACCGGATGAGAATATCCCAAAGATAATGTCAATACTTTTCCGGCCTTAGCCGCTCTGTAACCGACACCGTTTACCTCGAGCTTCTTCTCAAAGCCCTGTGTCACACCGACAATCATGTTGTTGATCAGTGTTCTTGTAAGACCGTGCAGCGATTTCATCTTCTTCAAATCGTTCGGTCTGCTCACAACGACCTCTGCACCCTCTAACTTAATTTCCATCTCTGCAGGCAGCACTCTCTCGAGCGTTCCCTTAGGACCTTTTACAGTCACTTTGTTATTTTCTGCAATATCAACAGTTACACCTGCCGGTATCGCGATTGGCATTCTTCCTATACGTGACATGCCCGTACCTCCTTATTTGACTTAAAAAACTACCAAACAAAAGCTAAAACTTCTCCGCCAACGTTGAGCTGTCTTGCCTTCTTGTCCGTGATGATTCCCTGATTTGTAGAAATGATTGCGATTCCGAGACCGCCTAATACCTTCGGAAGTTCCTCCTTGCTTGCATAAACGCGGAGACCCGGCTTGGAAATTCTCTTAAGACCTGTGATGATCTTCTCATTCTTGTCAGCGCCGTATTTTAACGTCACACGAATGGTCTTGAAGTTTCCGTCTTCCACTAAATCATATTTTGCGATATAGCCTTCTTCCACGAGAATGTCTGCAATAGCAAGCTTCATCTTAGATGAAGGAATATCAACTGTATCATGTTTTGCAGTATTTGCATTACGGATTCTTGTAAGCATATCTGCAATTGGATCGCTCATTGTCATTTTGGATTGCCTCCTTCTTTATACTGTATCAACGCTTCAAACCAAGCTCTTACCAGCTTGCCTTCTTCACACCCGGAATCTGTCCCTTATATGCTAATTCGCGGAAGCAAATTCTGCAAATACCATATTTTCTTAAATAAGCGTGTGGACGTCCACAGATTCTGCAGCGTGAATATTCTCTTGTGGAGAACTTCTGCTTGCGCTGCTGTTTCACCTTCATTGATGTCTTAGCCATGAATTTACCTCCTTTTATTTAGCAAATGGCATATTGAATAATGTCAATAATTCGCGAGCTTCCTCATCTGTCTTGGCGGTCGTGACAAAGATGACGTCCATACCTCTTACCTTGTCAACCTTATCATACTCGATTTCAGGGAAGATGATCTGTTCCTTGATTCCCAGTGCATAGTTTCCTCTTCCATCGAATGAGTTCGGATTCACGCCTCTGAAGTCGCGCACGCGAGGCAGTGCCAGATTGACCAGACGGTCAAGGAACTCATACATCTTTTCGCCACGCAGTGTCACTTTGCATCCGATTGCCATGCCTTCTCTGATTTTGAAGTTTGCCACGGAATTCTTTGCTCTTGTCAGTATCGCCTTCTGACCGGTGATCGTCTCTAAATCCTTAACGGCAGAGTCCAGAATCTTTGCATTTTCCTTTGCCTCGCCGACACCCATGTTGATGACGATCTTGTCAAGCTTCGGTACTTCCATTACGTTCTTATATTCAAACTTTTTGATCATAGCATCTACGATCTCGTTTTTGTACATATCTTTGAGTCTACTCAACGTTTAGACCTCCTCTCCTTGAACTAATCAATGATATCGCCTGTCGATTTAGCGACGCGAACCTTCTTGTTGCCCTTCATCGTAAAACCGATTCTTGTTGCTTTTCCCTTATGAACGTACATCACGTTCGAAAGATCAATCGGAGCTTCTTTCTGAATGATTCCACCATTCTGGTTTGCTGCGGACGGCTTTACATGCTTTGTGACCATGTTGACGCCTTCCACTAACACCTTACCCTTTTTCGGGTCTACGGAAGCAACCTTGCCTTCCTTATCCTTATCTTTACCGGCGATGACCTTTACAAGGTCGCCCTTTTTGATTTTCATTGTCGACATGCGGCACCTCCTATAATACTTCCGGAGCCAGCGAAACAATTTTCATAAATTGTTTATCACGAAGCTCTCTTGCTACTGGTCCAAAAATACGTGTTCCTCTTGGAGTTTTGTCATCTTTGATAATAACAGCAGCATTTTCGTCAAATCTGATATAAGAACCGTCCTTACGACGAGCACCCTTGACAGTACGAACAACCACAGCTTTTACTACATCACCCTTTTTTACAACGCCGCCTGGTGTTGCATCTTTGACGCTGGCAACAATCACATCGCCAATGCGGGCATATCTTCTTGTAGAGCCGCCTAAAACTCTGATACACAAAAGTTCTTTTGCACCTGTATTATCAGCAACTTTCAGTCTGCTTTCTTGTTGTATCATGCTATATCTCCTTCCTGCACTGAAATGTTTCCCATCTCATGCACTTGTCTTATTCCATTATTTCGCTCTTTCGATAATCTCAACAAGTCTCCATCTCTTATCCTTGGATAACGGTCTTGTCTCCATTACTTTTACGGTATCACCGATGTTGCATTCGTTGTTTTCGTCATGAGCCTTCAATTTGTATGTTCTCTTCACGATCTTGTTGTAAAGTGCATGCCTTACATGGTCTTCCACTGCAACAACGATGGTCTTGTTCATTTTATTGCTGACAACTTTACCGGTACGCGTCTTTCTTAAATTTCTTTCCACGGTTATTGACTCCTTTCTAACTGATTAGTCTGCAACTCTTGCTTTTTCCGTAATGACTGTCTGGATTCTGGCAATATTTCTTCTGACTTCCTTAATTCTGCCCGTGTTATCCAGCTGATTGGTTGCATTCTGGAATCTCAAATTGAAAAGTTCTTTTTTAGCAGCAACTAACTCTTCCGCTAATTCTGCAGCTGATTTTGTCTTTAAATCTTCTACATACTTACTAGTTTTCATTTGATACACCGCCTTCCAAGTCTGCTTTAGAAACAATTTTACATTTACATGGAAGCTTGTGTGTAGCGAGACGTAATGCTTCTCTTGCGATCTCCTCCGAGACGCCTGAAATCTCGAACATTACACGGCCTGGCTTTACCACTGCTACCCAGTATTCAAGAGTACCTTTACCGGAACCCATACGCGTTTCTGCTGGTTTTGTAGTTACTGGTTTGTCTGGGAAAATCTTGATCCAGACTTTACCGCCACGTTTGATATAACGGGTCATGGCAACACGGGCTGCCTCAATCTGATTTGATCTGATCCAGCATGGCTCTAAGGCCACAATGCCGTACTCACCATAAGAGATCGTGTTACCTCTCATAGCTTTTCCCGCCATACTGCCGCGGAACTGTTTACGACGTTTTACTCTTTTTGGCATTAACATTATTTATCGCTCCCTTCCGTGTTTCCTTTAGTAGGAAGTATCTCGCCTTTGTAAACCCAAACCTTTACACCGACCTTGCCGTAGGTTGTGTCTGCCTCAGCGAATCCATAGTCAATATCTGCTCTCAGTGTCTGAAGTGGAATCGTGCCTTCGCTGTAGAACTCCGTACGAGCCATATCTGCTCCGCCGAGACGTCCTGAGCAGGATGCCTTGATTCCCTTTGCGCCTGCCTTCATCGTTCTGCTCATGCAGGACTTCATCGCACGACGGAAAGAAACACGGTTCTCAAGCTGCTGTGCAATATTCTCTGCAACAAGCTGTGCATCTTTATCCGGCCTCTTGATCTCCTTGATGTCCACTAAAATCTTCTTATCGGTCAGCTTGGAAAGCTCCTTCTTTGTCACTTCGATCTCTGCTCCGCCTTTTCCGATGACAACGCCCGGCTTTGCGGTGTAGATAATCACTTTCACGCGGTCAGATGCTCTCTCGATCTCAATCTTGGAAACACCTGCGCTATATAACTTCTTCTTGAGGTATGTTCTGATGTTGTAATCTTCTACCAAGCAATCTGCGAAGTCATCTTCAGCATACCATCTGGAATCCCAATCTTTAATAACGCCGACTCTTAAGCCGTGAGGATTAACCTTCTGTCCCATTATCTTTCCTCCTATCTTTCATCAAGCACAACTGTGATATGGCTCATTCTCTTCTCGATTCTGTAAGCTCTTCCCTGTGCTCTCGGTCTTACTCTCTTCATTGTCGGACCCTTGTTTGCGTAGCACTCTGCCACATAAAGGTTCTCAACGTTCATATGGTTGTTGTTCTCCGCATTTGCGACTGCTGATTCTAATAATTTCTTGATAACACCGGAAGCATATCTCGGATTGTACTCTAAGATTCCTAATGCGGTCTGTACATCCTTGCCTCTGATGGCATCTAATACAAAGCATGCTTTCTGAACAGATACTCTAGCGTAAGATAATTTTGCGCTTGGTCTTGTATCCTTGTTCGCATTTCTCTCTCTCTTAATCTGGGATCTGTGTCCTTTTGCCATGGATGAAACCTCCTTTCAAAATTATCTTACTTTTGATTTCTTCTCGTCTTTTCCATGTCCTCTATAGGTTCTGGTCGCAACAAACTCACCGAGCTTGTGTCCGACCATGTCTTCTGTGATATATACAGGAACGTGCTTTCTTCCGTCATGAACCGCGATTGTATGTCCTACGAATGATGGGAAAATCGTGGAACGACGGGACCATGTTTTAATTACCTGCTTATTTCCCGATGCGTTTAAAGCATCTACTTTTTTCAGTAAGCTTGCATCAGCGAATGGGCCTTTTTTCAGTGACCTAGCCATTGTTTTTCCTCCTTATCAACTATTTGATTGCCTTTCCGTCTCTTCTTCTTACGATCAGCTTGTTAGACTGCTTATTCTTCTTACGGGTCTTGAGACCAAGAGCCGGCTTGCCCCACGGTGTAGACGGACCCGGACGACCGATACCGGTCTTTCCTTCACCACCACCATGCGGGTGGTCATTCGGGTTCATAACGGAACCGCGGACGGTCGGGCGGATGCCCATGTGGCGCTTGCGTCCTGCTTTACCAATGTTAATAAGGTTGTGATCACCATTTCCTACAACGCCGATGGATGCACGGCAGACGATCGGAACCATTCTCATTTCTCCGGAAGGAAGTCTGAGTGTCGCATATTTGCCTTCCTTTGCCATAAGCTGTGCACTGTTTCCTGCACTGCGCACGAGCTGTCCGCCCTTTCCCGGATACAGCTCAATGTTGTGAAGCATCGTACCAACCGGAATGTTTGCAAGTGGCAGACAGTTGCCGACTCTGATTTCCGCCTCCGGTCCGCTTACGACCTTCATGCCGTCTGTCAGACCTTCCGGGGCGAGGATATATGCCTTCTCGCCGTCTGCGTAGCAGATCAGTGCAATGTTTGCTGTTCTGTTCGGATCGTACTCCACACCGATAACCGTTGCTTCGATACCATCCTTTGCATTTCTCTTAAAATCGATAATTCGGTATTTCCTTCTGTTTCCGCCTCCGCGGTGTCTGACTGTAATCTTACCCTGATTGTTGCGTCCTGCATGCTTCTTCTTGGATGTCAAGAGAGATTTCTCAGGAGTCTTCTTTGTAATCTCGCTAAAATCAGAGCCTGTCATGTTTCTTCTGGAAGGTGTATATGGGTTATATGTCTTAATTCCCATTGTTTTTTCTCCTTTCGAGCCCTATTTTATATCACGCTTTGTTTGCGTTTAGTTTGTCAGTTTTTATAAACCGGAAAAGATCTCAATATCCTTGCTGTCCTCTGTCAGCTGAACGATTGCCTTCTTTGTCTTAGCCGTTTTTCCCACGACTGCCCCGCGTCTTCTCTTCTTGCCGTCAAGGTTCATCGTGTTGACCTTTGCAACCTTTGTTCCTTCGAACATCTTTTCCACAGCTTCCTTGATCTGCGTCTTATTTGCTTCCGGATGAACTAAGAATGTATATTTCTTCTCGCCCATCGCATTCATGCTCTTCTCTGTAACCACCGGTTTGAGGATTACATCATAATACTGAATCGCTGCCATTATGCGTACACCTCCTCGATCTTCTTGACAGAATCCTTTGTAAGAACAACGGTTCCTGCCTTCATAATGTCATATACATTGATCGTATTGATCAGCGCTGTCTGGACGGTAGGTACGTTCCTTGCGGAAAGAACGGTGTTCTGGTCATTATCTGCAAGTACGACAAGACCCTTCTCTACCTTCAGGTTCTTCATAACGTTCGCGAAATTCTTTGTCTTAATCTCATCGAACTTGAGCTCATCGACAACGATCAACTTGTTTTCCTGTACTCTGCTTGTGAGCGCTGACTTCAGTGCTGCTCTCTTTTCCTTCTTATTTAATTTGAAGGAGTAGTCTCTCGGAACCGGAGCGAACACAACGCCGCCTCCTGTCCACTGCGGAGATCTCGTAGAACCCTGTCTTGCATGACCTGTTCCTTTTTGTCTCCAAGGTTTTCTTCCGCCGCCGGAAACCTCTGAACGTGTCTTTGCCTTCTGTGTTCCCTGACGCTTGTTTGCAAGCTGCTGCACAACTGCCATGTGTACCAGGTGCTCATTGACTTCCACACCAAACACTGCATCGTTTAATTCGATTGTGCCGACTTCGTTGCCTTCCATATTATAAACAGATACGTTTGCCATCTGAATGGTCCTCCTTTCATCCTAAAATTAAGCTTCCACCTTAACGGTTTCTTTTAATGTGACTAAAGCTTTTTTAGGTCCCGGTACTGCACCTTTTACTAAAATCAAATTCTTCTCTGCGTCAACAATGACGATCTCAAGATTCTGAGTCTTAATATTCTTGCTTCCCATGTGTCCCGGCATTCCTTTTCCCTTGAATACTCTGGAAGGGCTGGAACATGCGCCGTTGTAACGCT
>JAFUZE010000012.1 GCA_017476765.1 Lachnospiraceae bacterium | reverse complement strand
TTACCGGTACCCGGAGGTCCCTCAAGCAGGACACCCTTCGGGATTCTGGCACCGACCTTTGTAAATTTACCAGGGCTTTTGAGGAATTCGATAATTTCATCCAAATCCTCCTTCTCCTCCTTCAGACCGGCAACATCCTTCAGCTTCACATTTTTTGCGTCGTTCATTCTGGCACGGGATTTTCCGAACCGCATCATTTCCGAGTAGGAATCTCCCTTTCCGCCGCCGCCTCCCATGCGTCCGCTTATGATTGCAAAGAAAAAGACAAAAACGATCAAAATGATCAGAGACGGAAGAACATATGTGACAAACCACCCTTCCGACGCTATATTCTGCCTCGAGGTCGGAATGTTCTTTTCGTATAAAAGCTGTTCAATCTCTTTTACATCCGATGAATTGAAGGTCTGTACCGAGCTATTCTTTAAAAGAACCTGTACGACACCGGTCGGTACCTCCTTGTTCGGTTCAATGACAGCTTCGACGATTTTATCCGCCTCGTAGTCTTTCATAAAATCTGCGTAGCTGTACGTTTGCTTTTTGTTGCCCAGTGTACTAACCCAGATCGTAACTCCAAACAGAATCAAAATCACGATCAGAGGCATCACAACTGATCTTCCTTTCTTGTTCAATGGTTATCTCCTTTACTTTATGATTGAATCCTTTCTATTTTGGGCATTTTACATCATTTGCCCTTCCTTCACCTGATTTTATGTGATCTGTATTTTAATCGTCGAACTCGACAATTCCGATATACGGCAGATTGCGGTATTTCTGTGCGTAATCAAGACCGTAGCCCACAACAAATTTATCCGGGATCTCAAATCCGGTATAGTCCACCTTCACATTAACGACCCTGCGCTCCGGTTTATCGAGAAGCGTACAAAGCTTCAGTGACTTCGGATCCCGTTTCTTCAGCATTTCCAGCAGATAGCTCAGCGTGCGTCCGGAATCCACGACATCCTCCACGACAATTACATGCTTATCCTTGAGAGGATCATCCAAATCCTTTACAATTCTGACGACACCGCTCGACTTTGTGTCATTTCCGTAGCTCGAAACGGACATAAAATCAAGGGTCACAGGAATCGTGATTCTCTTCGAAAGCTCACACATAAAAAAGCTTCCGCCCCGCAGGACACATACCAGATGAACCTGCTCACCTGCATAATCCCTGCTGATCTGTTCACCGATTTCCTGAATCCGTCTGTCCACTTCCTCCTCGGATATCATGACGCTTATCTTCTCTGCCATCCTTTGTTCCTCCTAAGTACACTAATTCTAACACATTTTCCGTCTTTTGACTAATCTTATAATATGCACTGATCCGATACCCCGGCATCCAGAGCATATGATGATCCTCGCAGATCAGAAAGAGCTGCTCCCGCTCCTCTTTTTTGATTTTTTCATTTATCATATAGTCCTTGACCGTCTTCGTATGTGCATCGTCTATATAAAAATAATCGGAAACCCTGCGATTCCGGACAACAGGACATTGTCTTATTTTACCATAATCAAGCCATTTCGTATACTTGTTTTTGGGGATTTCCATTGATTTTTCATAAGGAAAGACTCTCGCTGAAAGCTCTGAGCCGTCCGGCAGCCGGATCGTACCCCCGATGATCAACTGCTGCCAAAAAGGCTCTTGCCCCTCTTTTTCCTTCTCATGCGGCTGCTTTTGCTTTACGAAAAGTTCCACCGCATCGTAATCACGCCTCGCACAGATCTGATAGGGCAAATCAATCTGCCTGCCCACCTGCATGGAAAAAAGTCCGCATACGCTCTCCACATGACGTCTGGTAATATCCTTATTTCTGCCCGCCAGCTCTCCGATCGCGCGGTAAATCAGCTCGCTCTGCAAATAGCTGTGCTTTCCGATGAACGATGCCTCCTCAATGCGCAGCAGGAAACAGCGATCTGTTTGATTTTTTTTCTCAATAACATTCCGGTTCCCTTCGCTGCTGCCGGTTTGGCTGTTTTTTTGGGTACTTTTCTGACTGTCTGACGATTTATCCGTCCGATACTTTCTCTGCACGATCGATTCATATTCCGCCGAGACGATCGTATCCAGATAATCCTCCAATCTGTCAAGATCCTCTGCCGTCTGTGCAATATGACGAACGGTCTCCGGGCAGATGAACTGTGAGGCAGCCGGCAGAATTTCGTTGCGGATTCGGTTACGGGCATAGCGGTTATCCGCATTTGTCTCATCTGTCACATAGCTAAGCCTTTGCTCCTTAAGGTACTCCTCGATTTCCTGCCTGCCAATCCGCAGCATCGGACGGATGATCGTCACCTCTTTTTGCGTGCGCACCGGCTTCATGCCCCTAAGACCCGTTAAGGAGCTTCCCCTGAATAAATGAAAGAGAACCGTCTCCGCCTGATCGTTCCGGTGATGGGCAACTGCCAGCTTCACGGCCGCCTGGCCGCTCTTTTGCAAAAGCGCTGCCTGCTCAAAAAAGGCTTCGTAACGCGCCATTCGTGCAGCCTCCTCCAGAGAGAGCCCCTTTTCATCCGCAAGCGAGGACACATCCACCTTTTTTGCGGTAAAGGGAACCTGATATTTCCGGCAAAGCTCCCGGACAAACTGCTCATCGCGGTCTGCGGTTTCTCTGAGACCATGATTGACATGCATGACCGAAAGTCCGAAGGAAAGCTTTTCCCTGAGACTTTGCAGCAAAAAGAAAAGGCAAACGGAATCTGCCCCTCCAGAAACACCTGCAAGAATATAATCTCCGGGCGCAATCATGCGGTTTTCTTCTATATACCTTCGCACCTTATCTATCATGGATATCCGCCAATCACAGTATGATTATTTATACTACCTAACGTTTTGAATTTCCAAAAAAGCAGTTCGTTAGTATATCATAGTCCCTTTTTTCTGAAAATGCAATAAGGGGGCGCTGTCACGAATGCTATTGATGAGTCCTTGATCTTGTCTCCCGTACGCTTCCGATGCTCGATATTACTCTTCGGAGCGCGCAAGAAAGCCATTTCTCCACTTATGTGCAAGCATAACGTGAAGAATGGCTTTTTGCACCGCAATCATATATCATTTCTCCTGCAGCTGCATGACAAGCACGGTCATATCGTCCTGAATATAGCCCTGAAATGACAGAATCGCCATTTTCAGAATCTGGTTTGCCAGATCCTTGCATGAGACAAAATCGTAGCTCTCCAACAATCTTTTGATCGGTACAGACGCATCCGCATCAGCCGCAGCATCGGCAATGCTGTCGGTAATGCCGTCCGAGACCATGACGATCACATCTCCTGCGCGCAAAAAGCTGCTCATTGTATCCCGGTTTTTCCTGCCGGACACCCCGGCAAGCAGCCCGAGAGGAAGGGAATGCTCCGTGAACATCTCCGCCCTTCCGTCCCTCAAAAGAAACGAGGCTGCAGCGCCGAGCTTTAAAAATCCGATTTCTCCGGAATAAAGATTACATTCCATTACATCCAGCGTCGCCGTGCGCGGCTCCAAATCTCTGGCAAGCAGAAGGTCGTTGAGCATGCCGGCTGCCATCTCCTTTGTAAATCCTGCCTCCAAAAACTGCTCGAGCAGCTCGATCACCATGCCGGAATCCTCATTTGCCGCCTCACCGCTTCCCATTCCGTCCGAAATAGCGGCAAGATACGTTCCGTCCGCAAGCTCTGTCATCGTAAAATTATCTCCGGAATAAGCTTCTCCCTCCTTCGTCGCCTTTGCCACCGCATTCGTCATAAAGTAGCGTACCTCCTCCCTGAATACGACCTTCGTATAATCTTCCCCGATATAGGTCGGCGCAGACGGAGATGCCTCCATATGGTTATGTAACAGCTTTGACAAAAAACCGCTGATATCCTCGGATTCATATAAATCATTGACATGATGCGCCCTCATCGTCATTCCGATCTGCAGATAGCCGTTTCGGTTAGCGACCGTGTACAGATCCTGTATGTCCAACCCGTTTTCCTGCAAAATTTTGTAAATCTGCTTTTTGTGCTTCTCCATCGATCCCGAAGTGCAGTATGCTTCATTTGCAAGATTTTTTAACAGCTTTGATATCGTAGCCAGCTGACCGGATATCACGCTCCTGTTCTCATGAATCTGCTGCTTTAACAGCATTTGCCTCTTATCCGATTGATCATCCCTCTCATTCCTTCCGGATAAATAACTGCCGGAAAGCTCGTCCAGAGTCTCCGCGTAGGTCAAAAGCCTCTGCTTGCCGTACTCCGGCAGAACCATATAGCAGGTGTCCGTTTTATCGTATACCATCTGATGCGCATCCTTTCTTTTTGCTCTTTTAATAAACAGCTGTAAAGCTCCCTTTCTCCGATATCAGGATAGGTAAAAATAACGAAAACGAGGGCGACAAAACCACCGCTTGGAGCCCGACTTTCGTTATTTTGTACCTATCCGTCCGAATCTCGAAATGTCTAGTTTGATTGTGCTATTCTATTCACCCGCTCTATTATAGATAAAAGAAACGAAAAAGTATGTCGGAATCTGACCTTAAGAAAAGGAACTCTTTGACAAAATGCGCATGACCAGACAGCAGAAATTTGTTCAGAGTATTTTATCCGGGTTAGAGTTTTCATTTATTACTAAATATTTTTTTGTCTGAAATTTTATAAAAAACAGCATTTTTCATATTCTCAAAATTAATATGTGAGATTAAAATTATTATTTTGGAGTCTACATATTCATTTATACATCTGACTAACTGAGTGCTGTTCTCACCATCCAAACCGGTAAACGGTTCGTCCATAAGCAAAATATTTCGATTCTGTAATAAAGCTCTGGCTATTGATAATCTTTTAATTTGCCCGCCGGACAAATTATTGATTGCCTTACTCATTATGGTATCATAACCATCAGGACAATTTAATATTTCATCATGTATCATACATTTCTTACATATTTGGTAAACTTGATCTTTTGATATATCACTATTCATAACTAAATTATTATATATAGAATCGGTAAAAAACACATTGTCTTGAGGAACAAAGCTTATTTCTTCACTAATATTATTAGTTAAATTCATTTCTCCAAATGTTATCTTCCCTCTTTGAGGCATGTACAAACCCATAAGTAGTTTCATCAAAGTAGATTTTCCGCTTCCACTCTTCCCGATAATACAATTGATATGCCCCTTTGTAAAAACAGCATTGGCACCCTCAAAAACAACATTCCCATCATCATATACAAATGATAAATCCTGCAGTACAATTTCATTAATTTGTTTTATCTCTTTGCAGTCATCATAAGAAGTGCTTTTATGCGTCCAAATTGAAATAATGCGATCAAGTCCAGCCATTTGCTTCTTGACTTCAAAGAAAAAATTTTGTATCACGGATGTACTGGAAAAAAACATACCCGTATATTGAATCATTATAACCAATCCACCTATCAGCATTATTTTTTTTGAAATCAGATACCCTCCAACTAATAGAACTCCCATAAGATTGATTCCGGAAATAAGTTCTATCAGACCACTTGCAATATTTCCATCTTTTGTATATTTAACTTTCGCTTCAGCTGTTTCCTCAAATTTTCTTCTGTTGGTTTCCAAAACATATTTTAATGCTCCAATATGATTTATAGTTGAAATATGAAAAACAATATCTGTCATAAATTCATTCCAATTAACAATTTTTTTTCGAACATTATATGAGTCATTTTCAAGAGTCTGTCCCGCTTTCTTTTGAATAAAAAAAATCAGAACCTGTGATAATAACAGAAAAATCAAAATATAAAATGACCTAGAAGCGATATAGACACTGATCGCAAAGATTTTTATTATTATAAATGGCAATTCAAATGCAACTTGTGAATATATATTTATATATGTTGAAATATCCTGCTTGATAAGAGAATCTATATCGCCTATTTCATCTGTGCAATATGCCGATACATTCTTTAATACGGATTCTCTTAAGATTTCTGACTGAATATAAAGTTCAACCAGATTTTGATGTTTCTGATGGCAAACACCCAGAATAATACTCATAAGAAATGAGAAAATTAGGCACACCAAAAAATTGCATACACTGGTATACTTTTCTCTATTTGCAGAATCATAAACAAAAGCATTAATAACACTAACGTTCAATATCGGAACAACAATTGACAATCCGCAGCATATAAAGTTAATTATCATCAAACGGACAAATCCAGCTTTGTCCTTTATTACGCATGATTTTATTATACCAATAATTTTCATTTTTGTTTATCGCAATAATTAAGCAGAGCTCTTATAGTAAAAAAATCCTTTTGCATCATAGTAGGAATTAAGTCACCTAATCCAAGTTCATTCATAAATCGAACAATAACTCCAGCGTTCACATCACAGCAGGGCAATTCTACATCGATTTTTTGTAAACATTCCTCATAATCTAACCCACTGACCCTTGAAAATAGCAAAAGGTTGTTATGCACATCAATATCTTGTATATGATTATTTTTCAAATACATAATCAGTTTTTCTTTTCCGATTTTTGAAAACAGTGAGCTCAATTTCCCGCACACAACTGCTGTTGCTTTACTTGTCCCGTTAAAAAAGACAAATTTATTATTTGAGCTTATTAATTCGTATCCTATATTGCTTTTAAACTGAAAAATATCATCAACCTTATAATTGAAACTTCCCAATGAATTAATACAGCCGCTCTTTACCCCATACACCTGAGGCAGACATGCCGGATAGCTGTCTACGCCTTCATTAGAAGCTGCGGCTAAATAAATTATTTTCTTATCACATGCTAGTTTTGAAAGTGCAATCAGTTCATCCTTATACGCAATGCTACAAGTCAAACTGGAAACAATAAAATCAACATTTTCATCAATGCTCATTTTTATCGCCTCAAGCAACAAGGCTCCGTGAGAAAACTGATTATTAGCAAAAATATCATACACATAAAATTCAATCAATACATCGGCAGCATATTTAAAGATTGTATTGATTACTTTTGTTCCATGTGATAATTTCACATTAGAATGGAAAGGAATTGTATCATCAACTCGCACATAATCATTTGAGCCAAAATTTTCACAACTCAAAGTTATATACTTTTCTATATGAATACCCTTTTCAAGATAATCCCCCAGAATCCCATCGTCAATAATTGCTATTTTAACTTTATTTCTATCGTTCATTAATCATCCCATCCGTTATTCTGATTACTCTATCTGCTTTCTTGGATATCTCCTCATTATGTGTAATAAAAATCAAAGTAGAGCCGTACTTCTTACACATATTCATTAGTAAAGCCACAACCCTTTCACTTGTAGAACCATCCAGATTTCCCGTTGGCTCATCGGCCAGTATAATATCAGGCTTATTGATAAGCGCTCTGGCAATCGCCACTCTTTGTTGCTGCCCCCCGGACAACTGTGCCGGCAGTCTGTCCTGCATTTCATACAATTCTAACTGCTCCAACAATTCTTTCACATAGCTTTCATCCGGTATTTTCTCATCTATATAGACTGGCATTTCTATGTTTTCTTTTACTGTCAGATTCGGTAACAGCTGAAAAGACTGAAAAACAAATCCTATCGTTTCACTTCTGTATTGGGCAAGCCTATCCGGACTATACTGTAAAATATTCTCGCCATTTACCACGATTTCCCCTGAATCTGCCAAGTCAAGCCCCCCTATCATTTTTACAAAAGTACTTTTCCCGGATCCGCTGGGTCCAAGTATTACCACAAATTCTCCTTGCTCAATATTCATACTTATATCGTCCACAGCCTTAACAATAGTATGATCTTGTCCATAATACTTGCATAAATTTTTTATTTCAATCTGGCTCATATTTTTTTCCTCAATCGTCGTCTCTCATTATGCTTTTATTTTTATAGTAAGCCGTTCCTGCACAGAAACATATTCCATATATCAGGATGTAGAAAAATACGGAAATCATTACTACACTTCCAACTAGTTTGACAGGATTCATATTATCATTTACAGTAAAAACAAGAAAATATGAAATTCCTGCACTAATTATTCCCGCAACAAAAACAGCTGTCTGGGATATATTCGTTATTTCATATGTCAGAAGCTGAATTATTTTCTTATTTTTCATACCAAGTGCATACATAACCTCAAGTTCTCTGGAGCGCATATTCACATTTATATTTATATTACAGACTATATTTGTGATTGCCATCAGACCAATACATATCATCAGATATAAAAGCATATATACTATCGATTTAAGCTGATCTCTTGCATCGTGCATGGAGTCCTTTAAATCAGATACATACATTTTATACCCGTTACGCACCAGTATGTCATCAACCTCCTGTTTGCAATTATCTGTATGTCTGGTGGAGACAAGCAAATGATTATATGTAAGTGGTCCGATATATAAATATCCCGCAGCTTCATTCATCACGAGCGTAATTCCACTGTTGCCGCCCGAATCACAATAGGGATCTTTCGTAATAGCAGCGGTCACAGAAATATTGACTGCATTTCCGGTCATATCAACCAGGTTCAATGTTTCAGTCGAAGATATATTTGTGTTGCTCAAATCATGGATAAAAACATATGGTTCTCCTGTCTTTGAAAAATCCATACCGTTTTCTTCACACAGCAACTGAATCAAATCATCGGAATATATATGGGTTTCTATTAGGTTATCGTTATCATTTATATGATCCGGCAGGAACAAATCAAAATCATGTATTCTCTGCCATGATACATGATTTATCGAATCACAATCGGAAATTTGCTTGATACAATCCGGCGTTACATAATCCGACATATCATTACTATCATAATGCCATTCCAAATCATAAAGATTACTCTTTTTCAGCATATCGACGTTATACAGATCAGCATTTATCAAAACCGTAAATGACACGACAACCATCACTGCCAACAGAAAGATTACAAACCCGGTGTATATGGTTCTGAATCGATTTCTTGCCAAATTCCTGTCACCCAGAAATTTAATGTATGACTTGATTTTGGCTTGCTTTTTTCCTTTCTTGTTGTACTTCTCCGCCTCGCTATAGTGAACCGCTCTGTCTGGTCTGAGTTTTGAAATCTTTATGCCAAAAGTCATATAAGCAATACCAAATATAACGGTCACACACAATGTACAGATTAGTAACGATTCAAAATGCATTCCGGCTTTGAGACCATCCACAATATGAAAAGATGTCAGAAATTTATCGACCAGAAGATTCCCCCAAAAGAACTCAAAGAGATAGAAAATCAACGCTGCTACACTAAACGCTAGGAAAATATAGACTATCAAACCATTTAGCAGTGATATCCATAGTTGTTTCTTCTTCAAACCCAGACATTCAAGCATCCCGTACTTACTAATTTTATTACTCATCGATAAATGAATGATATTGTACAGAGTAAAAAAAGAGATTGTGCATATCATAAGAGCAATAATCTTAAATGCTGTGAGAAAGCCTGATGCGTTGTTAGCTCTATCATCCAATAGATTAAGCTTATTTTCATTGACACCTACACGATCACCAAATCCATATCTGTTCCGCAATTCTGCCAGCAAGCCTATGATTGAATCTGTTGTTTCTTCCCGTGCCTTGACCATGACCGCATAACCGGTGCCACCCCATTGCAGTTTAGACAGATTAACTCCCTCATCGAATGTAACCATTCCTGCCAGCTCATAACTACCGCTCTGATAAGCATCAATAAATCCAGTAACTGTATAGTCTTTTTTCAACACATTGTCAGCCTGAGTTTGATAGATACCAAGCGTTATTTCATCACCCAGTTGAATGTCTCTGCCCAAATAATCTCCAGCTGCTTGATCTATCACTATTTCACCCGATTCAAGAGGTGCCCTGCCTTGTACGATTTCCAGTCCAAACAAATTCTCCCAATTACCTTGAAGTCCTGTTACTTCAAAAGTAAAATTGCTGTCCTCGATATCCAGTAAAACAGTCTGAGTACTTCTACATATTTGACCAATATAATCAGAAGAGGAAAGAATACTATCAAAATTGCTGCATTCCTCTTCTGAAAGATTACCGACTATACAGTCATAGTTCACCGTTCCGTTTATCGCATCTATATACGCATCCGATATGGAATCACTCATCGAGTAGAAAACTGTGACCAGAGCAATAATCATGCCGGTTATCAGTACCACCCATTTTGTGTTCTTGTCCTTAAATACAGTTTCTTTTAAAACAAAATAATATAATTTCATAGTCATAATCCAAATACCCACACCCGAATTAGTCAGGTGTGGGATTAAGTAGCATATTAAATGTCAGTTAAGTTAAAAAGTTGCAAAATAATACTATTAATCAGACAAAAATTACAGCCATATAGTAGCTTTAGCAGTCTTTGTAGTATAGCAATGAGACGTGCTGTTCTGAGCTTCAGCCAAATTCTTAAGTCTCCACTCAATGCAATCATAATTGCATTTTTCCCACCAATCTTGCCTAGTTACATCTTCCTTGTTTTTAAAACTAATCTTCTTGTATTCCATAATGCTATCCTCCATAGTGTATTTAATATGCTACTTATTTACTTTAAAATTTTCAAATCCACACACGATAGCACTTGCTTTATTCATCTTTCCTGTTAATGAATAATTCAAGTATCTACACTTATAAGATAGACAACCGTACTGATAATCACAATCTTCACAACCTGACAAAGATTGTGTATATCTTTGAGCTAATTTATGTATCGCAGAAGTATTCAACCCTCTATTTAAATCACCAATGCAAAACAACGGCTCACTAACAACAAAAGAACATGGGTATATTTTCCCGTCTAAATATATGTGAAAAGATGAAATCCCTCCACTGCATCTACAACATCGGTACGAAGCTTCCCCACAGATGGATATGTTTTCATATTTCCTTACAATTTCTGCAATCTTGTATAATTCATTTATATCCTCAGATGTCCATCTGGTATCAAAATAATCCGGAACAAATAATACAGAAATCTCAGTATCTGTACTTATGAATTCATCTACAGATTCTTTAATATATTTGTAAGTATCTTTGTTAAAAGTCGCCCTTACTCTTATATCATCAATCCCTCCTTCTCTGTAAATGTGATATGCACATTTTATCTTGCTAAATGTTCCTCCACCATCTATAAATACCCTATTCAAATCATTAGCTTCTTTACACCCGTCCCAACTAAGCGATAACTTTATTCTTTTTTCTTTAATGAACGAAACTATCTCATCAGATACTATTGTTCCATTTGTAGTCATATAGTATTCTATTCCAACATCAAGTCTACACTCCATTTTTTCGATAAAAGCCTTAATGAAATCATAATTAAGCAAAGGTTCTCCGCCAAAAAAGTTTATTTGCAAATCTTTATCATCGCAAATATGCAAAATGAAATCAACTATCTTGTCAATTTTGGATAAATCCATGTTCTCAAAGATTTTCTTTTCCTCAACATAGCAATATTTGCATCGCATATTACATTTTCCGGTAACCCAAATAGAAAATTCCATTATTTATCCATTTCCTAAACTATTTTCAATTTATCGGTCAATTGTTCCAACGAGCAATCGCACATGCCATTTATTGGTGTTTCCCCGTAATGACGAAATGCATCTTCTAAGCACGTCCAACAAAACACACTCTTATTGCATTTTTTGCAGCCATGATAATTGTATGGAAAAAGCGTTTCTAATGTTTTATATTCAGACCTTGATACAAAAAGTCTCTGTCGTATATACCGATTAAGATCGTCTACTCCCAGAACATTGCCCAGCAAAAGTTCCTTATACATAAGAGCCTGACAAGGATAAATATTGCCCATAGAATCAATTTGAAACTGTCTATATGCAGCCCCACACCTGAATAACGTTCTTATCGGCACATCAAAAGCAAACTCATATTCTACATCGCCGTCATCCGGACACATATGTATGATTTCTTCATATGATAATTCTGCCTCATTATTCTTGGCTCTCCCCACATAAGATAATGCTCTTAGACATGGCTCGATATTCAACTTCCGACATAAATAAATAAATCTATCCTTATATTGTATCGTATACTTCGTAAGAACCATTGATGCACTTATTTTTTTTAGACCATATCTTTGCATTCTTTTTATACCTGCTACGCTTAGTTCAAAAACACCCTTACCTCTGATTTTGCTGCAGGAATCCTCGTCAACTCCATCTAAACTGACCGAAACATTGTCAAAACTCGATGCTATAAAGGCTGCCATTTCATCATTAACCAATGTAGCATTTGTCATTAACCCCAACTGCCCTCGAAAATTTTTTCTCAGTCGACTAATTATATCCTTAAAATCTTTCCTCATAAGTGGTTCTCCGCCAGAGATAACTATAGTTCTTGGATTAACAGCAACCACTTTATCCACGACGTTTCTCATATCGTTCTCTGAAAGATCATTGTCTGCACTAGAAGCAGAAACGCAGCAATGTTTGCATCGCAAGTTACAAACATTAGTAATATCCAAATCTATTTCTATATCTAAATTTTCATATTCACAGAAGTCTGTCTCATTGCGAATTATTTCATTCTCAATTAAATATTTACATACATTATTGAAATATATTCTATCTTCTTCCGTTTCACAATTTTCAATAACATAACCGGTAGAAACCCTTTTTTCGCATATATTATTAATGATTTGATAAACATCGAATGGAAGCCTAACCAACTTACAATTGTTGACATTAAACAAAAAGGCGTGTTCTTTCCCCACCATTTTCATTACTCTGTCACTATATTTATAGTTTGGAATCATATTAAGCTCCTTATGTATTATCATTTAAATATTTTATTTATTTGTAATTTTATTTAATCTTAGCATATATCAAATCATGTTTCAACATTTCTCTACAAGTTTTTATTATTTTCGTCATTAAATTATTCTATGATTCAAAATCATAGTTACCACTATATCAATGATTATCTTTCAATAAAATTGCTGCATAATCCAAGTCATCTGAGTATACTATAGTCCTATCTTTGGCAGTCAAAATGCGAGAAACCACACCTTTCCGTAACGACAGGAGGTTTTAAGCAGAATAGCCAAATTTCCTTGTATTTACCTTCACCGCATTTAGGAAGACAATGCTGATCGGATTACAAATAATCATCTCCCTCCGGACAAAACATATGTTGATTTTTGTACTCTTGAGAATCGGAATTTCATATAAATTAAAAAAAAGATACGAGCCGATTTTTATCCGGATTTTCCTATCCGAAAAAAACGTCCGTATCTTTTACTTATCCATCTGAAAGACAATCTCATCGCTGTGAACCAGTCCCAGCTTATCCTTCGCCACTTCTTCGATATATGCTTTTGTCTGTGTATATTTCTTTAACTCATCGATTTCCTCTGCCCGCTGCTGCTCCTGTGCAATCTGTTCTTCCAAAAAAGCCTGCTTTTCCAAATATACCGCCTGCTTTTTCTTCAAGTCAACACTGCTGATCGAGACAACGATGAGCAGCATCAGAACAACTACCGAGACAAGAGTCATGCCGAGTTTGTTTTGCCGTCTTTTTGTCCGAAACGAAATTCTCCGACTCATAACTCTACCTCTTCATCCTGCGAATACTTCCGCTTATATAACGATATTTTAAACCCATTTACTTTGTCAGTCAATTTGTTTTTCGCATTTTTTGGTCTCTTGAGGAAATTTTGTGCAATCCGCATAAATACTGGCTTTGTCTTTCGTATCAACCATCTAATTGGCGAAATAACGTATATAAATATACGAAGTACTATATGTAGTATTTTACGAATGATTTGACTCAAAAACACCACCATATATTGTCCGATCGATTTTTTGTAAAGAATCATTCCCAGAAAAGCACCGGCGATAGAGTACCATCTAACCATTCCGTTGTTCACCTTATAGAGCAGCAGAAACTGTGCACAACAGGTAAAAATCCAAAACAGAATATCCTCAATGGAAATAAAAAACGTGTTATGAGGAATGATTTCCCGCAGCAGGCGAATCAAATCATAAATAAACGTAATTACGATTCCCATACAGACGGAATACAAAAAGAACGTGGATTCCTCTACGATCTGCCGGCTCATTTATTTAAACAGCTTTCCGAACAAGGACTCCGCCTTATTTCCGTATGTATTCACTTCCGAATAGGTCAGGCTGTCGATTTTTCCCTCGATATCCACCTCGCCCTTCTCGAGCGTCAGACGGTTCACATGCAGATCGCTCCCCCTGATCATGAGCATTCCCTGATCTGTCTCTAAAAGAATTTCATTCAGATCAAAGGACAGTACATCCGACACTCCGCCCAACATACATGTCCTTCTGTTCGTCAGCATGAGCTTGTGCGCACGCTGCTTATTTCCATTGATATCTTCCATAATGTGCCTCCTTAGAATCAGCCTGATTTGGTTACCTACCTTATCGCCAAACGTAACCTAATTCAGTATATTAGGAGACAAACCGTTTTATGACTGCTCTAAGGAAAAACGGATTGAATCAGTTTTTCCCAAAAGCCTTTAGCGATTCCCGATACATCTATAGATATTTATACATTTCCTTTGCCTCTTCCTTGCGGATGACGTCCTGTACGGCTAACACCTCGACCTTGACATCCTTGTTGCCGAAGCTGATCGTGATGACATCCCCGACCTTGACATCCGCACTTGCCTTTGCCACCTTGTCGTTAATCAGCACTCTTCCGGCATCACACGCTTCGTTTGCGACCGTTCTTCTCTTAATCAGTCGCGAAACCTTTAAATATTTATCTAATCTCATAAATCTGCTCCTTTCTCATCGATGTCCGTTTCCCGGCAAATAGAAATTTAAGCAGGCATGATTTTCTATTTGCCGGTCTGACGCACAAAAAAAGAACCTATCTTGCAATAGGTTCTTCCATAGTTTTCTTCTTAGGCGTTGATGGTATCCTTTAATGCCTTGCCGGCTTTGAACTTAGGAGCCTTAGAAGCTGCGATCTTCATAACCTCGCCGCTCTGAGGATTTCTTCCTTCTCTTGCCTTTCTCTCAGATACTTCAAATGTACCGAAACCTACTAACTGAATCTTTCCGCCCTTCTTCAATTCCTCTGTTACAACATCTGTAAAAGCCTTCAGAGCCTTCTCAGCATCCTTCTTGGATAATTCTGCCTGATCAGCGATAGCTGCTACTAATTCTGTTTTGTTCATTATTGAACTCCTCCTCTTATACTGAGTATTTTGTTTTACTTTCATCACGTTCCTTGAAAAAACGTCTATACATATATATAGTCTGTTTTATGGCTTTTGTCAAGGAAAAATCCCATTTTTATGGCTTTTTTATCCATTTTAAAGCCGTTATGCATCCTCTTTTCCTATCTTCAGCAAAAATTCATGCATGCAAAACATGAGAATAAGTATCGCGAAAAGATAGAGCGGAAGGAGCGTAATACTGATATGATTGGCAATCAGTCCGAACAGAGGCGGCATCAGACATGTGCCGACATAAGCGCTCGCCATCTGTACACCGATAATTGCCTGCGATTTATCCGCTCCGAAATGCGACGGCGTCGAATGAATCACACAAGGATAAATCGGCGCACAACCAAGACCGACCGTGATAAAGCCTGCGACGGTCACCATATTGCCAAGCGGCAGCATAAGTGCCGCAATTCCGACCAAAATAATACCTTGTCCCAGACGAATCATCTGCACATCACTTAACTTGATTGTCAAAAAGCCGCTCACACCCCGTCCGATCGTGATACCGATGAAAAACAGACTCGCATAGCTTGCCGCCGTATTTGTGTCAATTCCCCGGTGGAGCACCATATAGCTGCTCGCCCACAGACCGGCTGTCTGCTCTAACGCACAGTAACAAAAAAACATGATCATCACCTGCTTTGCACCCGGTATGCGGATGATCTGCTTTAAAGAAAGAGGCGCATCCTCCTTTTTTGTCCCCTCATTGTCTTTTGTCTCCTGCGGACGCTTCTGCCAGAGCGGAAGGCTGACGATGAGAATAAGCGTCAAAACAATCTGCAAATAGGAAATATACCGGTATCCCATATTCCAGCTCTGACCGCCGGACAGGGCGTATCCCATAATATACGGTCCTACCGATGCTCCCACACCCCACATACAATGAAGCCAGCTCATATGCCGGCTGGCATAGTGGAGCGCAACGTAATTATTTAGCGAAGCATCCACGCTTCCCGCACCGAGCCCGTAAGGAATTGCCCACAGACACAGGGCTGCAAACGAATGGCTGACGGAAAAACCGAAGAGTGCCGCTGCCGTCATTGCCACACTGATCGCAGTCACCTTTCCGGTTCCGAGCTTTTTTGTAAGCCGGTCGCTTTGCAGGCTTGAGATGATCGTGCCAAGCGCAATGATCATCGATATGATGCCGGCATACGACACCGAAACCCCGAATTCCTTATAGATCGAAGGCCATGCGGAGCCCAGAAGGGAATCCGGAAGACCGAGACTGATGAATGAAAGATAGATTACTGCCAAAAGTAACTGTACCATTTTTCTCCTCCTTTATATCCGATTACACCAAAGGATAACACCTCGGTATATCCGTTAAATAGTAATTTCGATCTGGTTATCTTCGATTCCGAGCACACAGCTCTCATAATAACCGTCTCCTGTAACGCGCGGACCGCTGATAACCTCATAACCGTCACGAATCAGCTCCAATGTGAGCTCCTCCACCCGTTCCTTGCTGCCGACCCGGAAGGCGATATGTATATAACCTGTGCGCGCCATGCTCTTTTGTTCCTTTTCCATATCAGGACGGTTCATGATCTCTAACCTGCTGCCGTCGTCAAAGCTTAAAAAATAGGAGCGGAATCCTGTTTTTACGTTATAGTAGCCTTCGTTTGGCACCGCCTCAAAATATTTGACAAAGAAATCCTTCGTTTTCTCTAAATCCATGACATACATGGCAATGTGGTCAATTCCCATCATACTCCTCCTGACTGTCCTCTGCGAGCTTCCCGGTGCATACCTGCTTACATACCCGCTTATAAATTTCGCATTTCACACCCGCAAAGCTCCGACTTTTTTATATCTCTTAATTCTTTCGTGTATATCTTAACATCTAATTCAAAGATGAAGTAGAATTTTACAGTCTAATATATATGACAAAACCGCCAAAATGAGATATGATAATAATAGAATTTATCGAGAAATATGAAAGGAACGGAGAAAAAAATATGGCATTATCTTCATGCAGCACAACGGTAGGGCATAACGGACAGGAGCTGATTAAGCACGGCACACCGCTGTTTCCGGTCGCATGCTATCATGACGATCTGCTCAGGGAGCCTGTTCCGTGGCACTGGCACGATGAGCTGGAGGCGGCAATTATCACGGAGGGACAGACTGTTTTGTGCATCGATTCGGAAAAATATATTTTGAGCGAGGGGGAAGGCTTTTTCTGCAACGCCGGTGTCCTGCATGCTGCACAGGTAAAAGGAAATGTGACCTGCCGTTTTCACTCGATCGTGTTTCATCCCCGTCTGATCGGGGGAAGTCTGGACAGTATTTACTGGCAAAGCTATATCAAACCGGTTTTGGATGATACCGGAATGAAGGGAATCGTTTTCCATCCGTCCGATGCCCACGCAAAGGAAGCGATCGATGCGATCGAGGGGGCGTGGCAGAGCTGTGTGAAGGAAACGGAGGGCTATGAATTTGAGGTGCGCTCGTTTTTGTCCAAATTGATCTTTGTGCTGAAGCAGTATCATTCTCCGCTCTTAAAGCCTTTGCCGGACAAAATGCTCCGAAACGGAAATCGAATCAAGATCATGCTCCAATACATTCAGGAGCATTATGAGGAGGAGCTCGCCGTCTCACAGATTGCAAAAAGCGCCCTGATCAGCGAGAGTGAATGTCTGCGCTGCTTTAAAAACACAATCTCGATCACACCGATTCAATATGTCAAGCAGCTCCGGGTTCAGAAGGCGGCGGAATATTTAACCGCGACAGACTATAAAATCGCAGAGATCGGAGCGATGTGCGGCTTTTCGGAGATGAGCTATTTTGCAAAAACCTTCCGGAAAATGAAAGGATGCACGCCGTCTGTTTACCGGCAGAATCACACAGAAACAGGAAATGGAACCACATACAAAAGAAGCTGTCACATTACATGACAGCTTCCTGATCGCTCTTAATCTTATGTCGGTAACAGAATTAACCGAAATATCTCTTGTAAAGACCTTCGAATGCCTTGCCGTGTCTTGCCTCATCGCGTGCCATCTCATGAACGGTGTCATGGATTGCATCGAGATTTGCTGCCTTTGCACGCTTTGCAAGATCGGTCTTGCCTGCGGTAGCTCCGTTCTCTGCCTCGATACGCATCTCAAGATTTTTCTTCGTGGAATCGGTAAGAACCTCACCGAGCAGCTCTGCAAATTTAGCAGCGTGCTCTGCCTCCTCAAAAGCAGCCTTCTCCCAGTAAGCGCCGATTTCCGGATAGCCTTCTCTGTAAGCGACTCTTGCCATTGCAAGATACATGCCGACCTCCGAGCACTCACCGTTAAAGTTTGCTCTCAAATCGTTTAAAATATCCTCACTGACACCCTGTGCAACGCCTACCACATGCTCTGCAGCCCATGTTCTCTCCTCAGACTGCTCTGTGAATTTGCTTGCCGGAGCTTTACATACCGGGCAGCTCTCCGGAGCAGCATCTCCTTCGTAAACATAACCACATACCTGACATACAAATTTTTTCATTTTTCTTCTTCCTTTCTTTTGCATTTTCATACTTCTGTTATGAGAATACCGGATAT
>JAFUZE010000122.1 GCA_017476765.1 Lachnospiraceae bacterium | reverse complement strand
CTGGAGCTTTCCGAGACGGATGTACTGATCTTCGGACCGGAATTTGTCGGACGTATCGAGGAGATTGTGGATGAGATCGACGAGAAAAGAATCCTTTTTTATGTCGGCGGAGATTGTCCGACCTTTGCCGAGGATTATGACAAGCTTGCGGCAAACTGTTCGTCCCTCTCTCCGGATATCCGGCTGACGGATGAGGATGATGCGGCAATTTATTTTTCCTCCGGGACAACCGGCTTCCCGAAGGCGATTCTGCACAACCACGAAAGCCTGATGCACGCGGCGCGCGTGGAGCAGAAGCATCACGGGCAGACAAAGGACGATGTCTTTTTGTGTATTCCTCCGCTGTACCATATCGGCGCTAAAATGCATTGGTTCGGGAGCTTTTTAACCGGAGGGAAGGCGGTGCTGCTTAAGGGGGTAACGCCGAAGACGATTCTCGAGACGGTCTCAAATGAGGGCTGTACGATCGTCTGGCTGCTCGTTCCGTGGGCGCAGGATCTTTTATTGGCGCTTGACCGGGGAGAGCTGAAGCTGGAGAACTATAAGCTCGATCAGTGGAGGCTGATGCATATCGGTGCACAGCCGGTTCCGCAGAGTCTGATCAAAAGGTGGAAGCAGTATTTCCCGCATCACCAGTATGACACGAACTCCGGACTGAGCGAATCGATCGGACCGGGCTGCGTGCATCTCGGCGTTGAGAACATACATAAGGTCGGTGCAATCGGTGTTCCGGGCTACGGATGGGAAGCGAAGATCGTAGACTCTGACGGAAATGAGGTAAAGCAGGGCGAGGTTGGAGAGCTGATCGTGAAAGGACCGGGCGTGATGACCTGTTACTACAATGACGAGAAGGCGACGGAGGAGACGATCAAGGATGGCTGGCTCTATACCGGCGATATGGCAGAGCAGGATGAGGACGGCTTCATTTATCTTGTGGACAGAAAGAAGGATGTCATCATCAGCGGAGGCGAGAATATCTATCCGGTGCAGATCGAGAATTTCCTGAGCAAGCACCCGAAGATCAAGGATGTGGCAGTGATCGGACTGGCGGATCAGAGACTGGGTGAGATTTCGGCGGCGATCATTGAGCTGAATCCGGATACCGAATGTACGGAGGAGGAGATTCAGGAGTTCTGCAAAGAGCTTCCGCGCTACAAGAGACCGAGAAAGATTATATTCACACAGGTGCCGAGGAACGCTACCGGAAAGATTGAAAAGCCGCTGCTTCGGAAGAAGTATAACAGTGTCAATCTTGTCGAGGCACAAAATAAAGCATAACGGCAAAAAAGTTCCAACAGCGTTTGCCAGAATATGACAAGAGGAATCTTTAAATTTAAACAAAATCAGCGAAAAAAAACGAAAATATCGACAGGCGGGGAAAAACACAAGATATAGTTTGAAATTCCCTAAAATAAAACATAATTTAATAGGTAGGAAGGCGGATAAGTCCATACAATATGTCGAAAACAATATTTTTTTGAAATGCCGAAAACGTCCAATTTATGCGATAAAATAAAGTTGTCACACAAAAATGATTTATATATAATCCTAAATGCAGCAAAGATTTGCACTAAAAAAAGCGTTTGCTTTTTTTAAATCGAAAAAGAAGTCAGGTCAAAAATTATTTTGACAGCAAAGGAGAGAATATGGAACAGCTACATGTGACGACAACGAAAGATAACGAGAGAATGTTTCAGATCTTAACGGACTTAATACAGAAGGATAAGGAATTTCAAATTATGATCACCGTTCCTTCCAAGGAGAGCACAATGCGTTCGGAACAGCCGGGAATCCCGGCGGAGCGCAAAAGCGTTGCCGCAGGTTCGATGGACCTGGAGAAGGATGTGACGGACATGATTCATGAGATCGGCGTGCCGGCGCATATTAAAGGATATCAGTATCTGCGTGAGGCGATCATGATGTCGGTCGGAGATATGGAGATGCTCAACTCCATCACGAAAATTCTCTATCCGACGATCGCCAAGAAGTTCCAGACAACACCGAGCAGGGTGGAGAGGGCAATCCGCCATGCAATCGAGGTGGCATGGAGCAGAGGAAAGATGGAGACGCTGGACGCACTGTTCGGGTATACGATCAACACGGGAAAGGGCAAACCGACCAACTCGGAATTTATTGCGCTTATCGCAGATAAAATTCGTCTTCTGTACAGAGTGTGACGAAACGGCTGGTGTGCCTGCCCGCTGTGCGGCAGTTGGAGAATATTCATGCCCGAATAGAACAAAAAGCGCTTCGAATCGCTGAAAAAGGTCTTTCAATATAAGCAGATTTGTAGTATAATTTTATATAATCGTATTGGGAGGATTTGTCAGATGAAGAAAATTCTTTTTGTTGCTTCAGAGGGTGTTCCGTTCATTAAGACAGGCGGACTTGCAGACGTAGTCGGTTCCCTGCCTAAGTGCATTGATAAAGAATATTTTGATGTACGAGTCATGATTCCAAAATATACCTGTATCCGTCAGGAGTTAAAGGATCTTATGAAATACCGCACGCATTTTTATCTTGATTTTTATTGGCAGAGCCAGTATGTCGGCGTGCTGGAGGCGGAGGTGGACGGCGTGACTTATTATTTCATCGATAATGAGTCAATGTTCAGCGGCTTTCGGATTTACAGTGATAATGTGCTGGATGAGATTATCAAGTTCAGCTTTTTCTGTAAGGCGGCGTTATCGGCGCTGCCGCTTCTTGGGTTTCAGCCTGACATCGTGCATTGTCATGACTGGCAGACGGGTTTGATTCCGGTCTATTTGAAGGAGCGTTTTCATGATGGCGAGTTTTTCCGCAACATGAAATCCGTTATGACGATTCACAATTTAAAATTCCAGGGGAAATGGGATGTCAAGACGGTTCGTGAGATTACCGGACTTCCTGATTACTTCTTTACTCCGGATAAATTAGAGGCCTACAAGGATGCCAATCTGTTAAAGGGCGGTATTGTTTATGCAGATGCCATCACAACGGTTTCTAATACATATGCGGAGGAGATCAAGACGGATTTTTACGGCGAGGGACTCAACGGGCTTTTGTCGGCAAGGAGCAATTCCTTAAGAGGTATTGTCAACGGCATTGATTACGATGAGTTTAATCCGGAGACAGACCCATACATCACGAACAACTATAATGCCGTGAATTTCCGTAAGGAGAAGATCAAGAATAAGAGAGCGCTTCAGGCAGAGATGGGTCTGGAACAGGATGACAAGATTTTCATGATTGGTCTCGTATCGCGTCTGACTGATCAGAAGGGGCTCGACCTGATCGCCTACATCATGGATGAGCTTTGTCAGGAGGATATCCAGTTCGTTGTGCTCGGAACCGGTGAGGAGCGTTATGAAAATATGTTCCGTCATTTTGACTGGAAGTACAACAACAAGGTTTCTGCGAATATTTATTATTCGGAGGCGTTGTCTCACAAAATTTATGCAGCATGTGATGCATATCTGATGCCGTCCCTGTTTGAGCCGTGCGGCCTCAGCCAGCTGATGGCGCTGCGCTACGGAACCGTTCCGATTGTCCGTGAGACGGGTGGCCTTAAGGACACGGTAGAGCCGTACAACGAGTTTGAGAGCACCGGAACCGGCTTTAGCTTCCGCAACTACAATGCACACGAGATGCTTGCGACAATTCGTTATGCGAAATACATTTACTATCAGAGACGGCGTGAGTGGAACAAGATGATCGACCGCGAGATGGCGACCGATTATTCCTGGCATACGTCGGCAAAGAAGTATCAGGAAATGTATGACTGGTTGATTGGATAATTATATTTGGGGTGTTACACAGATACGATGACAGAAGCGGGCGACTGCATATGTCATCGTATTTCTATGCGTATTTTTCAAAAGGAGGACAACATGGCATTTGATGGGATTACGATTGCCTGCCTGACAAAAGAGCTTAGGGAGCACCTGGTCGGCGGAAGAATCAGCAAAATCGCTCAGCCGGAAAAGGACGAGCTTCTGTTTACAATTCATAAGGAAAAAGAGCAATATCGGCTCGCGGTGAGTGCGGATGCCTCCCTTCCCCTTTTGTATTTTGCAAAGGAGAACAAGAAAAGCCCGCTCACGGCACCGAATTTCTGCATGCTCCTCAGAAAGCACATTCAGAATGCCAGAATCACGGATGTCAGGCAGCCGGGGCTTGAGCGCATCGTCAATTTTGAACTGGAGCACCTTAATGAGATGGGAGATCTCTGCCATAAGACGCTGGCGGTCGAGCTGATGGGCAAGCACAGCAACATTATCTTTTATAATGAAGAGAACGTGATCATCGACAGCATCAAGCACATCTCCGGTATGGTGAGCAGCGTGCGGGAGGTGCTGCCCGGCAGAACGTATTTTGTGCCGCAGACGGGCGAGAAGGAGGATGCGCTTGAGGATGACCGGACACAGGAGCAGTTTGCGCAGGCGGTTTCCCAAAAGCCGCTTCCGGTATACAAGAGCCTGTATATGACCTTTACCGGGTTTTCTCCGATCGTGTCGCAGGAAATCTGTTACCGCGCGGGAATAGATGGGGATTTGCCGGTACAGACGCTGACGCAGGAGCAGATGGCAAAGCTTTACAAGGCGTTTTCGGATTATGTGCAGGATGTCCGTCAGGGACGCTTTGTGCCGAATATCGTTTACGACAAGCAGGTTCCGGTCGAGTTCGGAGTGCTGCCGTTTCAGCTTTACCGGGATATGGAGGAGAGGGATTACGATTCGGTCTCGGACGTATTGTATCAATATTATGCACAAAAGAGCATGGTGACGCGCATCCGGCAAAAATCGTCGGATTTGCGCAGAATCGTTCAGACAGCGCTTGAGCGCAATGTCAAAAAGTATGACCTGCAGATGAAGCAGCTGAAGGATACGAAAAAGCGGGAGAACTATCAGCTTTACGGGGAGCTTTTGCAGGCATACGGCTACGGAATGGAGAGCGGCTTAAAAAGTGTGGAGGTCGACAACTACCACACCGGGGAGAAGGTGACGATACCTCTCGATGAACAGCTGACGCCTCTGGAAAATGCAAAGCGGTATTTTGAGAAGT
>JAFUZE010000121.1 GCA_017476765.1 Lachnospiraceae bacterium | reverse complement strand
TTTTTTGATTCAAAATTCAAGCTTTTGGAAAACGGATTTAAACAGCTTGCCGCCGATAAGGAACAGTTTGCCTACCAAAAGAAAATGTTTGAGACAATGAAGAAGGTGAACAGCTTTCACGATGACATTCAGGAGGACGACCTTGAATTTGGGGAAAGCGGTTATGTACCGGTATTCTTTTTTAAGGGAGTTACTTCCTCGCTCGGGTTAAAGAAGCGATATAAGGATCTGATTAAAATCTTCCATCCGGACAATCTGTTCGGGGATCATGAGACGATTCTCAAAATCAACAAAGAGTATGAGATGATGAAAAAGAAATTGAACTATCAAAAAAAGACCGTTTAAACGGTCTTTTTTAATGAATCAATTAAGCTCTTTCAACCTTACCGGATTTCAAACAAGATGTACATACATGCATCTTCTTTGTAGCTCCGTTCACTTTGCATTTTACACTCTTTACATTGGAATGCCAAATTCGATTCGATCTTCTATGAGAATGGCTAACGTTGTTACCGAAGTGAACACCCTTACCACAAACATCACACTTTGCCATGATTGCACCTCCTATCATTTACTTGTCTAACGACTCACAACACGGATATTCTATCAGATTCGGCAAATGAATGCAAGTATAAATTTGAAAAAATTAGTAAGACTTTCAAAGTTTTTTGAAGATTTGTATTCCCTTTTTTTGTAAAATCGGTTATAATCAGAAAGAAGTATCGAGCCAAGGAGGTTTACGAATATGAAAAGTATGATGAACACGCACCTCGGTAATATCGAAATAGATAGTGATGTGATTGCCAATTATGCAGGCAGTGTTGCTGTTGAGTGTTTCGGAATCGTAGGTATGGCGAGTGTAAATGTAAAGGATGGTCTGGTTAAGCTTTTAAAAATGGACTCACTTTCAACCGGAATTTCCGTAGTAGTCAATAATTCAAAATTAACCATCGATTTTCACCTGATTGTAGCATATGGTGTAAATATTTTGACTGTATCTGAGAATTTGGTGAGCAATGTAAAATACAAAGTGGAAGAATTTACAGGGCTTTCTGTGGAAAAAGTAAACATCTTTGTCGAAGGTGTGCGAGTGATCGATTAAGGAGGAAAGACTGGTGGCAGTAAATACAATCGATGCTAAGATGCTTTCAGTAATGTTCTTAGCTGGTGCAAAAAATCTTGAGAATAACAAAGAGTATATTAATGAACTGAACGTGTTCCCGGTGCCGGACGGTGATACAGGGACAAATATGTGCATGACGATTATGTCTGCGGCAAAGGAAGTGAATGCACTCGGAGACAATCCGGCGTTCAAGCCGCTCTCAAAGGCAATTTCTTCGGGCTCCCTGCGCGGCGCAAGAGGAAATTCCGGCGTTATCTTATCTCAGCTGCTTCGCGGCTTCTGCAAGGTGATCGGGGAGACGGATGCGATCGACAGCAAGGTGCTGGCTTTTGCGTTTGAAAAAGCGGTTGAGAGCGCATACAAGGCAGTGATGAAGCCGAAGGAGGGGACGATTCTTACCGTCGCAAGGGGCGCTGCGGAAAAGGCAATGGAGCTCCAGGATGAGGAAGATCTGGATAAGTTTATCGAGGAAGTGATTGTCTGTGCAGAGGAGGTTCTGACAAAGACACCGGAGCTGCTTCCGGTATTAAAGCAGGCAGGTGTTGTCGATAGCGGCGGACAGGGACTGCTTACCGTATTCAAGGGGGCGCAGAAGGCATTCCGGGGTGAGGAGATCGACCTTACGTTCGCAGAGGCTTCCCCGGCTCCGAAGGCAAATGTGGACAGTCAGGCAGCGGATACTTCAGATATCAAGTTCGGTTATTGCACCGAGTTTATCATACTTTTAAACAAGACCTTCACGAGCAAGAAGGAGAAGAATTTTAAGGAGTTTTTGGAATCGATCGGGGATTCGATTGTCATGGTTGCCGACGATGAGATCGTGAAGGTGCATGTGCACACAAACGATCCGGGTCTGGCAATCCAGAGGGCGCTCACCTACGGTCAGCTTTCCAACATGAAGATTGATAATATGCGCATCGAGCATCAGGAAAAGCTGTTCAAGGAGTCGCAGAAAAAGCAGACGGAGTCTCAGCCTGAGGAAAAGAAGAACGAAGCGGAGCAGGAGGCTCGCCGGCAGGAGAAAGCGGCAGATGCGCAGACACAGGCAGAAAAGGAAGAACCAAAGCAGGCAGAACCGCCAAAGGAGGTCGGTTTTATCGCCGTTTCGATCGGCGACGGCTTAAAGGAAATCTTGGAATCGATCGGGGTAGATCGGATCATCGAGGGCGGACAGACGATGAATCCGAGCACGGAGGATATCCTGCGTGCGATCGAGAGCGTCAATGCAAAGAATGTTTTTGTGTTCCCGAACAACAAAAATATCGTGCTGGCGGCAAATCAGGCAAAAACGCTGACGGAGGATAAAAACGTTGTTGTCATTCCTACAAAGACCGTTCCGCAGGGAATCACGGCGATCATCAACTATGTGCCGGATATGGGCATAGACGAAAATGAACAGAACATGCTTGAGGAGATTCGCGGTGTGCGCACCGGTCAGGTCACCTATGCAGTGCGTGACACGGAAATCGATGACAAGGTCATCAAGCAGGATGACATTATGGGTATCGGTGATCAGGGAATTCTGGCAGTCGGCACGGATATCTCACAGACGACCGTCGAGATGGTCAAGGAGATGATCGGTGATGCCGAGATCGAACTGATCAGCATCTATTACGGAAGCGATACGCCAAAGGACGATGCCGAGAAGGTGAGGGACAGCATCGAAGCGTTGTATCCGGAGTGCGATGTGGAGCTTCAATACGGCGGACAGCCGATTTACTACTATGTCGTTTCTGCGGAATAAGGAGCTTGCCGACTTGCGGCATGTATGAAAAAACAGCAGAAAACGATATGTAGAAGCATATGTAAATAAGAAGAAAAGGCAGGTTCTGCCGGCTGGTTATCCATCGCCGGCAGAACCTTTTGACGCTTAGCTGAAACGTTACGCTTGGAAATGCTACACCGAAATGCTACACCGGGAAAACGTTGATTTCGTGAGTTTTCCTTAGGTAAAAAGACGGAGGACAGTATGCAGATTACGGACGAAGTGACCGCCCTGAAGGGAATCGGTGAGAAAAGTGCAAAGCTTCTTGACAAATTACAGATTCATACGATCGATGATCTGATTCATCATCTGCCGAGGGATTATGAGGTTTTTGAGGATGCCGTACCGGTCGGACAGCTCGAGGAAAACTGCAAAAATGCAATGCTTGGCAAAATTTTGACCGCACCGAAGCTTTTGAAATTAAAGCGTCTTTCGATGCTCCAGTTTTATGCGGGAGAGGGCGAGGAACGGATTCGCATCACGATCTTTAACATGCCTTATCTGGCAAAGACGCTGAAGGCGGGAACGACCTATGTCTTTGTCGGAAACGTGTATAAAAAGGGCAGCTATTTGTGCATGGATCAGCCCTCGATCTATAAGCCGGAGAGCTATGCGGCAAAGCGAAAGGAGCTGCAGCCCATTTACGCCAAGACAAAGGGCATCTCCAATGAGGCTTTGACAAAGTATATCAAGGCTTCGCTGAAGGAGCTTCGCGATCTGCCGGAGGTACTGCCGCTTCAGACGATCCGGGAGCTTGGCTTTTGCTCCCATCTGGAGGCGCTTCGCATGATTCATATGCCGGAGAGTAAGGAGCAGCTGCTCTTTGCCAAAAAGCGTCTGGCTTACGAGGAGTTTTTCTATTTTCTGCTTTCGATGAACTTTTTAAGCGAGGAGCTGTCCGCAGGAAGCAATTCCCATCCGATGATACCGGTTGCGGATACCCGCCGTCTGATCGAGCAGCTTCCGTTCCGTCTGACTGCATCCCAGAGGAAGGTCTATGAGGAGATCGAGAACCAGATGTGCAAGGGGGAGGCGGTCGTCAACCGTCTGATTCAGGGCGATGTCGGCTCAGGAAAGACGATTGTTGCGATTCTATGCCTGCTTCTGTGTGTGGCTAACGGCTATCAGGGAGCCTTTATGGCACCCACCGAGGTGCTTGCCGTGCAGCATTATGAGGAGATTGCCCGGATGACGGAGCAGCATCACCTGCCGTTTCGTCCGGTGCTTTTGACCGGCTCTGTGTCAGCAAAGCAGAAGAGGGAGGCGAAGGAGGCGATCGAGGAGGGCAGATATAATCTTGTCATCGGCACGCATGCGCTCATAGAGGATAACGTCATCTTTTCCAAGCTTGCACTCGTCATCACCGATGAGCAGCACCGCTTCGGGGTTGCACAGCGTGACAAGATTGCGGGCAAGGGGGAGAACGTGCACACGATCGTCATGAGTGCAACGCCGATTCCGCGCTCGCTTGCGATCGTCCTCTACGGCAATCTGGCGGTCTCAACAATCTCCGAGCTTCCGGCAAACCGGCTCCCGATCAAAAACTGCGTTGTCGGACCGGGATACCGGGATACGGCACATAAATTCATTTTGGAGCAGGTGCAGAAGGGCAGACAGGCGTATGTGATCTGCCCGATGGTCGAGAGCGGGATTATGGAGGAGCTGGAAAACGTCAAGGATTATCAGAAGCTTTTGCAGGAAAAATACGGGGATGCAGTCCGCGTAGCCTGTCTGCACGGAAAAATGCGTCCGAAGGAAAAAAATGAGATCATGGATTCCTTTGCCGGAGGCGATATCGATGTGCTCGTCTCGACAACGGTCATTGAGGTCGGAATCAATGTGCCGAACGCCACGGTCATGATGGTCGAAAACGCCGACCGGTTCGGACTTGCCGCGCTCCATCAGATTCGGGGACGTGTCGGCAGGGGAGAAGAACAGTCGTACTGTATCTTTGTAGACACAAAGGGAAGTGAGGCATCCAAAAAAAGGCTGGATATTTTGAATCATTCCAACGATGGTTTTCATATTGCCAACGAGGATTTGAAGCTGCGCGGACCGGGCGACATGCTCGGTGTGATGCAGAGCGGCGATTTTGCCTTCCGTTTTGCCGATATTTATGACGATTCCGCGATGCTGCTTCGGGCATCCGGTGATGTGAAGGCACTTTTAGCGGAGGATCGGCTGCTGGAGATGGAGGAGCATGCACAAATCAGACATCAGCTGGAGCTCTTATCGGAGCAGGATTACCGAAATGTGTTATAAACCATCCGGAACAATTACAAAGGATTGTCAGGAAATGATTGAATTTTTTAACCGGTATTGATATACTTGGATGAGTACAGTATGGAACGTGGAGGGGAAGTATGAAAAAGATAGCAATCATGACGGATACAAACAGCGGTATTTCGCCACTGACTGCCAAAGAGATGGGCGTAGCCGTTCTGCCGATGCCGTTTATGATCGACGGCAGAACCTACTATGAAAATCTGGATCTGACGCAGGAAGAATTTTATATCATGCTGGAGGGCGGAGCAGAGATTTCCACGTCCCAGCCTTCTCCGGAAGCGATCATGAATATGTGGGATGAGCTTTTGCGTGAGCATGACCAGATCGTTCACCTTCCTATGTCAAGCGGACTGAGCGGCTCCTGCCAGACTGCGACGATGCTGTCACAGGAGGAGAAGTATGAGGGAAGAGTGTTTGTCGTAAACAACCAGAGGATTTCCGTGACGCTTCGCGCTTCCATCGTCGATGCGCTGCATCTGGCAAAGCAGGGGAAGGACGGAAGCGAGATCAAGGAGATTCTCGAGGCGGATAAGTTCCATGCAACGATCTATATTATGCTCGATACGCTCCACTATCTGAAGCAGGGCGGAAGAATCACGCCTGCGGCGGCTGCGCTCGGCACGCTTCTTCGTTTAAAGCCGGTTTTGACGATTCAGGGCGAGAAGCTCGATGCCTTCGCGAAGGCAAGGACAACGAGTCAGGGAAAAACGATGATGATCAGTGCGGTCAAGGCGGATATCGAGAAACGCTTCGGCGGACTGTCACCGGACAATTTTACCGTATATGTGGCGTACACGAAGGATACGGATGCGGCAGCACAGTTAAAGAGAGAGGTGGAGGAAGCCTTCGGAGTCCGGAATGTAATCATGGATCCGTTATCCTTAAGCGTCTCCTGTCATATCGGTCCGGGAGCATTGGCAGTCGCAGCGGTCAAGAATTTGAAATAAAAAGAAGGAAACAAATACATGATGTAGGTCAGAGAGCTTTTAAAAATACCACATCATGTATTTTTTTCTTTGTTTTTTGAAAGGCTTATGCTATAATAAACACGGACTTATGCCCAAAATCGGGATAAGAATGAAAAAGAAAGGATAAGCTGGTATCAGAATATGGCAGACAGCAGTATGTATGATGCGTCGAATATTACGGTCTTGGAAGGACTCGAGGCGGTCAGAGTCAGACCGGGTATGTATATCGGAAGCGTATCGACGAAGGGTTTGAACCATTTAATTTATGAGATTGTTGACAACTCTGTGGATGAGCATCTGGCAGGGTTTTGTTCGCATATAAAGGTCATTTTGGAGGGGGACGGTTCCGCGACGGTCTCCGACAACGGAAGAGGCATTCCGGTGGAAATGCATGAGAAGGGAATGAGTGCCGAGCGGCTTGTCTTTACAACGCTGCATGCGGGCGGCAAATTTGACGATTCCGCCTACAAGACGAGCGGCGGTCTGCACGGCGTGGGCTCGTCCGTCGTGAATGCACTCTCCACATCGCTCACAGTCCGGGTTAAAAAGAACGGCTATATCTATGAGGACAGCTACGAGAGAGGCGTTCCGACGACGGAGCTGATTGACGGTCTTTTGCCGGTCGTCGGCAAGACGAAGGAGACCGGGACGACGATCAACTTTTTGCCGGATGACACGATTTTTGAAAAGACGGTGTTCAAGGCATCGGAGGTCAAGAGCCGTCTGCACGAGACCGCTTATCTCAATCCGGAGCTGACGATTGATTTTGAGGATCGCAGAGGGGATGAGATCGAGAAGGTGACGTTCCATGAGCCGGACGGCATCGTCGGCTTCATCAAGGATTTAAACAAATCACAGGAGACGGTGCACGACGTTGTGTATTTCAAGGGAGAGTCCGAAGGTGTGGAGGTCGAGGTGGCGTTCCAGTACGTCAACGAGTTTCACGAGATCGTCCTCGGCTTTTGCAACAATATTTACAATGCCGAGGGAGGTACGCACCTGACCGGCTTTAAGACGATGTTCACGACTGTCATCAACAATTATGCAAGACAGCTCGGAAGCTTAAAGGACAAGGATGCGAATTTTACCGGCGCGGATGTGCGCAACGGTATGACGGCGGTCGTCTCGATCAAGCATCCCGATCCGCGCTTTGAGGGACAGACGAAGACGAAGCTCGACAATCAGGATGCGGCGAAGGCGGTCAGCAAGGTGACAGGCGATGAGATCGTCCGCTACTTTGACCGCAATCTGGAGGTGCTCAAGGCGGTCATCGGCTGTGCGGAAAAGGCAGCCAAAATACGGAAATCGGAGGAGAAGGCAAAGACGAACCTGCTCTCAAAGCCGAAATATTCGTTCGATTCGAACGGAAAGCTTGCCAACTGTGTCTCGAAGGAGGCGTCCAAATGTGAAATTTTTATCGTCGAGGGTGATTCCGCCGGGGGCAGCGCAAAGACGGCGCGCAACCGTATGTATCAGGCAATTCTGCCGATTCGGGGTAAAATTCTGAACGTCGAGAAGGCAAGCATCGATAAGGTGCTCGCCAATGCCGAGATCAAGACGATGATCAATGCGTTTGGCTGCGGCTTTTCCGAAGGGTACGGCAATGACTTTGATATCACAAAGCTCAGATACGATAAGATTATCATTATGGCGGATGCGGACGTGGACGGGGCACATATCAGTACGCTGCTGCTCACGCTGTTTTACCGTTTCATGCCGGAGTTAATTCAGGAGGGACATGTATATATTGCCATGCCCCCGTTATATAAAGCGATGCCTTCCAAAGGGAAGGAAGAATATCTCTACGACGATAAGGCGCTCGAGAGATACCGCAAAAAGCACAAGGGACCTTTTACGCTGCAGCGCTATAAGGGACTTGGAGAGATGGATGCGGCGCAGCTGTGGGAGACGACGCTGAATCCGGAGACGCGCATTTTAAAGCAGGTCGAGATCGAGGACAGCCGTATGGCATCCCAGATCACGGAGATGCTGATGGGCACGGACGTGCCGCCTAGAAAGGCATTTATCTATGAGCGGGCACAGGATGCCGAGCTGGATGTGTAGGAGGCAGACCATGGAAGAGAAAATTATCAAAACCGAATATTCCGATGTCATGGAGAAGTCCTACATCGACTATGCGATGAGCGTCATTATCGCAAGGGCTCTGCCGGATGTGCGTGACGGACTGAAACCGGTGCAGAGAAGGACGCTCTATGATATGCATGAGCTCGGAATCCGCTATGACAGACCATACAGGAAAAGTGCCCGTATCGTCGGCGATACGATGGGTAAATATCATCCGCACGGCGACAGCTCGATCTATGAGGCGCTTGTCGTCATGACACAGGATTTTAAAAAAGGACTTCCGCTCGTGGACGGCCACGGCAACTTCGGCTCGATCGAGGGAGACGGGGCGGCTGCGATGCGTTACACGGAGGCGAGGCTGGAGAAGGTGACGCAGGAAGCGTTTTTCGCCGATCTGGACAAGGATGTCGTCGATTTTCAGCCGAACTTTGACGAGACGGAGAAGGAGCCGACCGTACTTCCGGTCAAATTTCCCAATCTGCTCGTCAACGGTGCGGAGGGAATCGCGGTCGGCATGGCGACCAGTATACCCCCGCACAATCTCAGCGAGGTCATCGATGCGACAAAGGCTTACATGAAGGACCCGACTATCACAACGAGAGAGCTGATGAAATATTTAAAAGGTCCGGATTTTCCGACCGGAGGGATCGTGTGCAACAAGGCTGATCTGCTCTCCATCTACGAGACGGGAAGCGGCAAGATCAAAATTCGGGGCAAGGTTGAGGTCGAGAAGGGAAAGGGCGGAAGATGCAATGTTGTCATCTCCGAAATCCCATATACGATGATCGGCGCAAACATCACGAAATTCCTGATGGACGCAGCGAATCTGCAGGAGAGCAAAAAGACGACGGATATCGTTGATATCTCCAACCAGTCGTCGAAGGAGGGTATCCGCATTATCATCGAGCTGAAAAAGGATGCGGATGTGGATAACTTTATCAATCTGCTGTACAAAAAGACACGTCTCGAGGATACGTTCGGAGTCAATATGCTCGCAGTCGCAAACGGCAGACCGGAGACGATGGGGCTTAAGGCAATTCTGAAAAGCTGTGTCGATTTTCAGTTCGAGGTGGCAACGCGGAAATATCAGACGCTTCTTGAGAAGGAGCAGGCGAAAAAGGAAATTCAGGAGGGACTGATCAAGGCATGCAACGTCATTGATCTCATTATCGAGATTCTGCGAGGCTCGAAGGACAGAGCTATGGCAAAGGCGTGCCTCGTGGACGGCGTGACGGACGGCATCAAATTCAAGTCCAAAGGCTCCGCAGTCATGGCTGCGCAGCTCCGTTTCAGCGAAAACCAGGCAAATGCGATTCTGGAAATGCGCTTATACCGCCTGATCGGTCTTGAGATTGAGGCGCTGATCGCCGAGCACGAGGAGACGATGGCAAATATTTACCGCTACGAGGATATTTTGGCGAGACGTGATTCGATGGCACAGGTTATCATGAATGAGCTGGACGGGTTCAAAAAGGAGTTCGGCAGGAAGCGAAGAACGGTCATTGACGATGTGGCGGAGGCAGTCTTTGAAGAGAAGAAGCCGGAGGAGATGGAAATCTACTGCCTGCTCGATAAGTTTGGCTATGTAAAGACCGTCGATACGCAGACGTACGAGCGCAACAAGGACGCGGCAGACGCGGAGAACCGGTTTGTCTTTTCCCTGAAAAATACCGGAAAAATCTGTGTGTTCACAAACACAGGGCAGCTTCATACGGTCAAGGCATCCGATCTGCCGTTCGGAAAGTTCCGTGATAAGGGCGTTCCGATCGACAATGTCAGCAATTATGATTCCGCAAAGGAGCAGATCGTGTTTGCGACCAGCCAGACGAGCCTCAATTTGTACCGGGTACTGTTTGCGACAAAGCTGTCGATGCTCAAGATCGTCGATGGCGGTGAGTTTGATGTGGCGAAAAAGACCGTCGCAGCGACAAAGCTGATGGATGGCGATGAGGTGGTAAGCGTTGCCGTCTACGAGGAGCAGAAAAATATCATCCTGCAGACAAAGGAAGGCGTGTTCCTCCGCTTTTCCATCGAGGAGATACCGGAAAAGAAGAAGGGAGCGGTCGGTGTCCGGGGCATGAAGCTGTCCGCATCGGATGAGGTTGAGCAGGTGTATTACACAAAAAGTCAGGATGATACGGTCATCACATACAAGGACAAGCCGATCGAGCTCAATAAGTTAAAGCTCGGAAAGCGTGATACGAAGGGTGTCAAGGTACGCATATAAACATGATAGGAAACGCACTGCGAGTAAGGAATATAGCCTGATAACGCTGCATCGTATAGGATGACCGGTTACGGATAAAATCTATGATAAGACAGAAGCCGGGCGAGCAGGAAACGCAGCGGATTCGGGTGGTAACGAACAAAGCAGATGTAGGAGGATGGTATGAGAGTCATTGCAGGAAGCGCGAGGAGCTTAAAGCTGGTAACGCCGGAGGGCATGGATACGAGACCGACGACGGACAGAATCAAGGAGACGCTGTTTAATATCATACAGACGGAAGTGCCGGGCGCACGCTTTCTCGATCTGTTTTCGGGAAGCGGCGGTATCGGGATCGAGGCACTCAGCCGCGGCGCGGAGTATGCGGTGTTTGTCGATAACGGGAAGGAGGCTTACGACTGCATCACGCGAAATCTGGAGCATACAAGGCTTTCAGAGCGGGCAAAGGTATGCAGGCAGGATGTGTTTACGGCTCTGGCATCGCTGGAGTATAAGGAACGCTTTGATGTGATTTTTATGGACCCGCCCTATGGGCAGGAGCTTGAGCGGAGAGTTTTGGAATATCTGACGATGTCCTCGCTCATCGATGAGGATTCACTGCTTATTTTTGAGGCAAAAATCGATACAGATATTGACTATTTGGAACAGTTGGGGTATGACTTAATAAAGGAAAAAAGATACAAGACGAACAAGCATGTTTTTGTTAAGAGGAGAAAGAAATGAAAAAGGCAATTTATCCGGGAAGCTTCGACCCTGTCACCTTCGGTCATCTGGATGTGATTGAGCGCGCAGCTGCGATGTTTGATGAGCTGACGGTCAGTGTTTTGAATAATGTTGCAAAGAGCTCGTTGTTTTCTGTGGAAGAACGTGTTAATATATTAAAAGAGGCGACAAAGGATCTGGAAAACGTAAAGGTGGACAGCTTTTCCGGTCTTTTGATCGACTATGCGGCGAGTCGGGATATTCATGTGGCGATTCGCGGGCTCCGCGCAATTACGGACTTTGAGTACGAGCTGCAGACCGCACAGACGAACAGCATGCTTTCCAAAGGCTCACTCGACACCGTCTTTTTGACGACGAGTCTGGAGTATGCATATTTGAGCTCCTCGAGCGTGAAGGAGATTGCGTATTTCGGCGGTGATATTTCGCAGTGCGTGCCGGATTTTGTAAAAGAGCTTGTCTATGAAAAGTATAAGCAGATAAAGGGGAAATAACCGTTACAGTACATACATCGCAGGGATTGCGGCGATGGTCAGGGCGACAGGAGGAGAAACATGAGCAGTAAAATCGAGCAGCTGATTGATGAAATCGAGGAGTATATTGACTCCTGTAAATATCAGGCGCTTTCCAATACGAAGATTATTGTAAATAAAGAGGAAATTGATGAGCTTTTGAGGGAGCTTCGCATGAAGACTCCGGATGAGATCAAGCGCTATCAGAAGATTATCAGCAACAAAGAGGCGATTTTGAACGATGCGAAGGATAAAGCGCAGGAGCTGATCAATGAGGCAACCGTTCATACAAATGAGCTGATCAACGAACACGAGATCATGCAGCAGGCCTATGCGCAGGCGAACGAGATCGTCACACTGGCGACACAGCAGGCACAGGAGATTCTCGATCAGGCGACGATGGAGGCGAATGAGGTCAGGAATGCTGCGATGCAGTATACAGACGATCTGCTGGGCAATCTTGAAAATATTATTTCCCATTCCATTGACATTGCAAATGCCAAGTATGAGAATCTGATTGTATCATTAAGAAACTGTGAGGAAATCGTTCAGAGCAACCGTGCCTCGCTCTATCCGGTCGAGGAGATGGCGGCGGAGGAGGAGCAGCCGGCGGAGACGGCACAGCGGGAAAACGCTGCGCAGGATGGTCCTCTCGATATCATTTGACGGCATTCCGGCTTTGCTGCAATGCGCAGTCTTACCGACTTATTTATAACCGATCACAAGAACGAACAACGTTATGCTGCATAAAATGATTTTGTGCAGCATATATTTTTGCCCGGACAGGTCTGTATCGCGAATGAGATGCAGCGTCTGGAACAGGCAGCAAAGCCCGTTGAAGGAGAGCGCAAGGTGGGCGAGGAGAAGCTTGCTCTCTTCGGGAAAGTCGGACTGCCTTAAGACCTCAAGTCCGCCGGAGAGCTCCAACAGGCTGTGTGCGAAGCACTGGTAGGGATTGCCGCGAAAGAAGACGGACGCAAGCAGTGCGAGCAGATTAAAAACAATCATATATCCTCCTAATATGGCAATCTGAACGAGCGCTCCGGTAATGCTTTCATCCAGTGCGTCAAAGAAGGAGACGAGCGGACGGCTCTCGGCAGAGCGCCTTGACGGGCGTTTGGGCGCATCGGCAGGAAGCGCAATTTTTGTGCGGTATAATGAGTAGCGCAGAAAAAGCCCATAGCCTAACGGCAGAAGGAATTGGCACAGGCAGCCGTAAAGCGGCTCGGAGGTCTGATACACATTGCCGAGGACAAAGGACAGAAAGTATACCGGTCCGATGTTGTTTGTGAATGCAAGCAGAAATTCTGCCTCGTCCCGGGTCAGCCGGTTTTGGCGGTACAGATCGGCGATATTTTTGGCACCCATCGGGAAACCGCATAAAAATCCGGTCACAAGCACATAAATACAGGCATCGCTCATGCGAAACAGCGGGCGCAGAATCAGATGAAACGGCTTGCAGAATAAGGAAATCAGGTTTAAGCGGATCAGAAGACCCGACAGGATCATAAACGGCAGGAGCGAGGGAATCAGTTGGTGAAACCATGTGTGAAGCCCTAAATAGGCAAATTCCTTTGCCTGCGCGGAGTGCAGGAGCAAAAAGAGCATAAAGCCCGCTATGAGTGCTGTCAGAAGCGCCTTTTTCATTAAATTTCTCATATTTCCTCCCATCACGGCTGAAAATAGTGTATAATAGTAAAATATATTTATGAGAAAGTATTTTCATGCAAGAGAAGAGAACGATGAGACTGGATAAATATTTGGCAGATGCGCTCGGACTTCCGAGAAGTCAGGCAAAGCAGTATCTGAAAAAGAAACGTGTGACCGTGAACGGAGAGCTTGTGACCGACGGCTCGTATCCGGTCGCCGCAGGCAGTGACCGGGTCGTATGTATGGATGAGCCGGTCATTTATGAGCGGTATGTCTATTATATGTTCCACAAGCCGGCAGGGTGCGTGACGGCAAGGGAGGATCGGGAGCATCCGACGGTCTTTGCGTATGTAAAGGATATTCCGTGCAGGGATTTGTTTGCGGTGGGAAGGCTGGACAAGGATACGGAGGGGCTCTTGCTGTTTACGAACGACGGAAAGTTTGACCATGCGCTGATGAGTCCGAAGCGGCATGTGGAAAAGACTTACTATTTTGAGGCGGAGGGCACTTTGACACCGGAGGAAATCGGGTGCCTTGAGCGGGGTGTCTCGATTTCGGAGAAGGAACCGCCGACAGCACCGGCGCGCCTTCGGGATGTCAGGCAAAAGGAGCAGACCGTGTCAGGTTTCCTGACGATTACCGAGGGGCGTTTTCATCAGGTCAAGCGCATGCTTCACGCAGTCGGATGTCAGGTGACGTATTTGAAGAGAACGGCGATCGGACCGGTCCCGCTGGATGAGGAGCTCCCAAAGGGCGGATATCGGCGGCTGACTGATGAGGAGATCCGCCTGCTGCTTGAAAATCCTTCGCAGAGTGCGGATGGCGGGAGTGATCGGGATGCAGGATAATTTACACGGAAAAGCAAAAACGGAACAATCGGGCAGTCCGCAGCAGGATACAGGACAGTTCCTTCCTGTATGCAGAGCGGATTTGAAAAAGAGAAACATCGAGCAGCTGGATTTTGTATATATTACAGGAGATGCGTATGTCGACCACCCTTCCTTCGGGACGGCAATCATTTCCAGAGTGCTTGAGGCACACGGCTATACGGTCGGCATTGTTGCACAGCCGGACTGGAAGGATGAGGCGAGCATCACGATTCTCGGCAGACCGCGCCTTGCCTTTCTCGTCAGTGCCGGCAATATGGATTCGTGCGTGAATCATTATTATGTATCGAAAAAGCATCGGGAGTCCGATGCGTACACGCCCGGCGGAAAACCGTACCAAAGACCGGATCATGCGACCGTTGTCTACGGCAACCTCATCAGGCGGGTCTATCGGGATGTCCCGATTATTCTCGGCGGAATTGAGGCGAGCCTTCGGCGGCTGGCACATTACGATTACTGGTCGGATTCGTTCAAGCGTTCTGTCCTGCTCGACAGCGGGGCGGATCTGATTTCATACGGAATGGGCGAAAAGTCGATGGTCGAGATTGCAGAAGCGCTGGATGCCGGCATCGACATAAAGGATCTGACGTTCATTAAGGGGACGGTGTACCGGACGAGGGATGTATCCGGCGTCTATGATTCGATCACCCTTCCGGATTACGAGAGCATGAAGAGCGACCGGCTTTTGTATGCGAAGAGCTTTAAACAGCAGCATGACAACACCGATCCTTTTACCGGGAAGGCGCTGATCGAGGAGTATCCGAACCGCGTTTATGTCGTGCAGAATCCTCCGCAGGAGCCGCTCACGATGCAGGAGATGGATGATATTTATGCGCTGCCGTATATGAGAACGTATCATCCGATGTACGAGGCACAGGGCGGCATCCCGGCTGTATCGGAAATCAAATTTTCCCTCATCAGCAACCGGGGCTGCTTTGGCGGCTGCAGCTTTTGTGCGCTCACGTTCCATCAGGGGCGGACGATTCAGGTACGCAGCCACGAGTCGATTCTGCGCGAGGCAAAAAAGATTACGGAGGATCCGGAGTTTAAAGGGTATATTCATGATGTCGGCGGACCGACTGCGAATTTCCGCCATCCGTCCTGTGAAAAGCAGCTGACAAAGGGAGTCTGTAAAAACAGGCAGTGTCTGTTCCCGCAGCCCTGTCCGAATCTGAAGGTCGATCACAGCGATTATCTGAGGCTCCTTCGCAGCATCCGGACACTTCCAAAGGTCAAAAAGGTCTTTGTCCGAAGCGGTATCCGGTTCGATTATCTCATTTTGGATAAGGATGACACTTTTTTTCGGGAGCTGGTGCTGCATCATATCAGCGGACAGCTCAAGGTTGCGCCCGAACACATCTGTGATCCGGTGCTGATGCGCATGGGAAAACCCAAAAATGAGGTTTACGAAAAATTTCTGGCAAAATACCGCAAATTGAATGAGCAGATGGATAAAAAGCAGTTTGTTGTGCCGTATCTGATGTCGTCCCATCCGGGGTCTACGATCAAGGAAGCGGTAGAGCTTGCGGAATATTTGAGGGATTTAGGGTATATGCCGCAGCAGGTGCAGGATTTTTATCCGACACCGTCCACGATGTCGACGGTCATGTACTATACCGGTGTCGACCCGAGAGATATGAAGCCTGTCTACGTCGTCAAAAATCCGCATGAGAAGGCGATGCAGCGGGCGCTGATCCAGTATCGGGACCCCAAAAATTATGAGCTTGTCAAGGAGGCGCTGCATTTGGCGGGAAGAGAGGATCTGATCGGATTTGATCAGAAATGCCTGATCAGACCGAGAAAGCTCAAGGCGGAGAAGCAGACGGGCGGAGCGACGAAGCGGCGCACGGAGAAGCAGTCAGAAAGAGCAGCGAGGCGTGGCGTGGAGAAGCAGGCGGACGGAATGGCGAAACGGCGCACGGAGAAGCAGGCGGACGGAGCAGCGAAGCGGGGTGCGGAGAAGAAGGCGAGCGGAGCAGTGAAACGGCGCACGGAGAAGCAGGCGGAAGGAGCAGCGAGACGAGACGTGGAGAAACGGGCGGCAAGGAAGACTGCGCAGAATGGGAAACACAAAGGTGCCGGGGCGTCCACAGCAAAGCGCAGAAATCAAAAAGTGAGAAAAGAGGAACGAAAATGAAAATAGCGATTGTGACCGGAGCCAGCTCCGGAATGGGAAAAGAGTTTGTCAGACAGATCGATGAGAGATGCTATGGACTTGATGAAATCTGGATGCTTGCAAGACGGAGAGAGGAGATGGAGGAGCTGAATGGGCAGACGCAGGCAAAACTCCGTATTTTTCCGGTCGATGTATCGGATAAGGTAATGCTTGGACAGTTCGAGGAATGTCTTGCGATTGAGCAGCCGAATGTGAAAATTCTTGTGAACTGCGCCGGTTACGGCAAGACAGGAGCCTTTGACCATATCGGCAAGGAGGAGAATCTCGGCATGATCGATGTCAACTGCAGGGGGCTGACTGCCGTTACCTACAGTGTGCTTCCGTATATGACGAGACACAGCTATATCATCCATCTCGCAAGTGCGGCAGCGTTCCTTCCGCAGCCGGATTTTGCCGTCTATGCGGCGACCAAATCGTATGTGCTCTCCTTTAGCAGAGCGCTCAGACGCGAGGTGATGAGTCGGGGAATCTGTGTATCCGCCGTCTGTCCGGGACCGGTGAAAACTGATTTTTTCCGCATTGCGGAGCAGACAGGGGAGACCTTTGCACTCAAGAAATTCTTTTACGCACAGAAGGAAAAGGTAGTCAGACAGGCGCTTTTGGGGGCATTTCGAAAGAAGGAGGTCATCGTGTATTCTCTTCCGATGCAAGGCTTTTGTGCACTCACAAAGGCGCTGCCGCACAGAGTGCTGCTTGATGTCTATTCCAAAATGCTAGGCATTGACGGATAAAGCAAAAGTGTATGGAAGGAAGTTCCCGCTATACGGGATAAGAGTTATAGGTAGTTGCAAAACGCCTCGGGACCCGGGCGGATATGTACAAAATAACGAAAGTCGGGCTCCAAGCGGTGGCTGAGTCGCCCTCGTTTTCGTTTTTTTGTACCTATCCTGATATCGGAGAAGAGAGTTTCGGAATCATCTAGATAAGAGTTATAATATGAGGAGGATTGTAGATGCACAAACCGTTGCCGGTTGGCGTTGATAATTTTGAAAAGCTAGTCACAAGAGGCTACTATTTTATAGATAAGACCTTGTTCATACAGGAGCTTTTGGATAAGAAAACGGATGTCAATCTTTTTACCCGCCCGAGGCGTTTTGGAAAGACACTGAATATGAGCATGCTTCAATACTTCTTTGAGGATGCAAGAGATTATGAGGGGAAAAAACAGGATCACGGCTATCTGTTTGATGGTCTTAAGATCATGAATACGGGTGAAGAATACCTTTCCCATATGGGAAAGTATCCGGTCATCAATCTGACCTTAAAGGGAGCGAAACAGCCGGATTTCAAACTTGCATATACGATGCTTGTGCGCCAGATTGCGAATGAATTTTTGAGACATAAATATATTTTGGAGAGTAAACGGCTTGTGGACATAAAAGAGAAGTATTTGCGCATTATGCAGGAGAAAGCGGAACCGGCGGAATATGTCGATGCCCTGCAGTTTTTATCCAGGTGTCTGGAGCAGTATTACGACAAAAAGACGATTATTCTGATCGATGAGTATGATGTACCGCTGGAGAACGCCTATATGCGCGGCTTTTATCAGCAAATGCTTGATTTTATCCGCTCGCTGTTCGAATCGGCGTTAAAGACGAATTCCAGTCTGGAGTTTGCGGTGATTACCGGGTGTCTGAGAATTTCGAAGGAATCGATCTTTACCGGAATGAACAACCTGAATGTGATTTCCATATTGAATAAGCAATACAGTGAATATTTTGGATTTACGGACGAGGAGGTTCAAAGGCTGTGCGGCGACTATGAGCTGCCGCATAAGTTTGAGGTCTTTAAGAATTGGTACAACGGATATCTGTTTGGCAATACGAAGGTCTATAATCCGTGGAGTGTGATTCTCTTGATGTATGATCTTTGTGAGGATGAGAACACTTATCCTATGGCATATTGGGCAAATACATCCTCAAACAGCATTGTCAGGAAGCTGATCGACATGGCGGATCAGAATGCGAAAAAAGAGATTGAGGCATTGCTGCGAGGAGAGACGATCAAAAAACCAATTCATGAGGATATTACCTACGAGGAAGTTTATCAGTCGATGGACAACCTTTGGAATTTTATGTTCTTTACCGGATATTTTCGGAAAGTCAGGGATTGGATGGATGATTACGATCGGTACTGGATGGAATTATGTATACCGAATCGGGAGGTACGGTACATTTTTAACACAAAGATTTTGACATGGTTTGATGAATATGTGAAAACCTTTGACCGTTCGAAGCTGATTAGCGGGCTGCTCCGGCTGGATGAGGAGACATTTCAAAGTGAGCTTACAAAGGCGTTATGGGGTACCATCAGTTTTTATGATCAGTATGAAAGCTTTTACCACGGTTTTCTTGCCGGGATGCTGGCAGGGATAGAGGAATATCTGGTAAAGTCCAATCGGGAAGCAGGGGAAGGAAGGAGCGATTTGTCGATTGTTCCGATGTACAACTTCGGACCGGCATATGTGCTGGAATTTAAGATCGCGGGAGAAATTACGCAGTTGGATGAAAAGGCGGACGAAGCGCTTAAGCAGATCGAGGAGAAGGGATATGCAAAAGAACTGGCAGCCGATGGATTTGAAAAGGTGCATCGGTATGGCATCGCATTTTGCGGCAAGCGATGTGTCGTAAAGTTGCAAAAAGCAGACTGACATTAGGACAGAAGGCATGCAAATGTGATGACAGATCTGGATGGCAGGGAATTGGTTGTGGAGTGTGATAAGGCAGAGGCGAATGAGATATTTGAATCGCCTGTGGACGGAAATGCCGGTTGGGGAAATCTGACCGGAAGAAAATAAAAATTGACTTTCCTGCCAGAAAATTTATAATAAGAGAGTGTGTGATTGCGTTTGAAAGGTGAGGGGAAGAATATGTATGAAGCAAAATATGCGCCAGAGTATCGGAAAGGGTTTCATCCCATCTATCTTCTGGCGATTCTGTATGTGATCGGAATTTATGCTTTCCCTTTTTTGCTTTCCGCTGTCAACGACGGGCTTGAAAATGCAAGGTCAGAGAGCGAGGCAGTGATTCACTATTGGCCGGTGCTGCTTCCGGCAGTTCTGGGAGTGATCAATCTGGCAGCTGTCGTCATTTTGAGGAAGCGGCTGCACAGATTTTATTTTCTGAATTGTACGATTCTTATCAAATATTGCCTCATTCCGTTTTTTGTCATAGGCGGATTGTGCATCGCCCTTGCGCTGCTTTTGACCTTTACCCCGGTTGTCATTATGGTTTTTGTAGGACCTGCGATCGCAGTCACATTTTCCGTTTTGGGCTGGATTGCACTCGTGGGCGGCTCGCCGTATGCCCTTGCCTATGCGATCAAAGCAAAGCGCGAAGGGGTGCATGGAAAAGTACTTACAACGGTCGCCTGTATTTTGCAGTTTATCTTCGGGGCGGATGTCATTTCCGTTATGGTGCTGTCGATGAAGGAAGGAAGATGGAGAAAGCTGACGGTGGCAGTCATCCTTTTGCTCGTCCTTGCTGCGATTGCGGCATTGATCGGTGTGGGAGCCATGATCCTGCTGGCTCTGCAGAGCTGAAAAAATCATAAGCCTTAAATTTCAATTTTTTCATAAAACAAGAAGATGGGAGAAACAAAATATGCCAGATAACAGACCAAGAAGCAGAGAGAAGAACATTGTCTCCGGCGGAGGAAATGTGAACCGGAGAGGAAGCGGACTCGGCTCGGGCCCGGTAGGCTCCCCGAACGGATACAACGGACGGGGCAGCGGCGGAGGCGGAAGAAAGCGTGCTGCGGCAGGAGGAAAAATCAGTCTGCCGGTTCTGATTCTCGTCGTTGCATATTTGCTTTTCAGCAGAGGGTCATCCGGGGACAATGCAGACAGCTATACAGATGGCGTCAGCGGTTCCTCGGGGTATACGACGCAGCAGAGCTTTTCGGATGCTTCCAATGCTGCTTACAGGGTCAACACTTCGGTTGCGCCGGGGTCGCGCGATAAGAGAACGGTGATTCAGGGCGACGGAACCGATGTCATTACGATCATGGTCTATATGTGCGGTACCGATCTGGAGTCGAGAAGCGGCATGGCATCCAATGATCTGGCGGAGATGGCGGCAGCTTCCTTTGGCGATAACATCAATCTGCTCGTCTATACGGGCGGCTGTACGAACTGGAAAACCGGAGGAATCAGCAGCAGCGTAAATCAGATTTATCAGGTAAAGGACGGCAATCTGCAGCGTCTGGTAAGCGATGACGGAGCAAAGGTGATGACAGACCCGGCGACGCTCTCGGGCTTTATCAAGTGGTGCGCGGCGAATTATCCGGCAAACCGCAACGAGCTCATTTTCTGGGATCACGGCGGAGGCTCGGTCAGCGGCTATGGCTATGACGAGAAGAACAAAAACAGTGGCTCGATGACCCTCAGCGGCATTCAGAAAGCGCTGAGGGATGGAGGTGTGACGTTCGACTTTATCGGCTTTGATGCCTGTCTGATGGCGACGGCGGAAACGGCGCTGATGCTCGATGATTTTGGCGATTATCTGCTCGCATCAGAGGAGACGGAGCCGGGAATCGGATGGTATTATACGAACTGGCTGACGAAGCTCGGCGAGGATACCTCGATGTCTACTCTGGAGCTTGGCAAAAACATTATCGACGATTACACGAATGCCTGTGCGTCCAGATGCAGGGGGCAGAAGACGACGCTCTCGCTTATTGATCTGGCGGAGTTTTCCAACACGGTGCCGGATAAGCTGACCGGCTTTTCCAGGTCGATCAATGCTTTGATCACAGGCGACGAGTATAAGACGGTATCCGATGCCCGCTATGAAACCCGTGAATTTGCGACCAGCTCCAGGATCGATCAGGTCGATTTAGTCAATCTTGCACAAAATATGGACACAAGCGAGGGACGGGAGCTTGCGACGGCACTGACTAATGCGGTCAAATACAACCGGACCTCCGACAATATGACGAACGCCAACGGTGTGTCCATTTATTTCCCTTACAAGAGAACCTCGTATGTGGACAAAGCGTGCAACACCTATGCGGCAATCGGCATGGATGGGGAATATGCAAAGTGCATCCGCGAATTTGCCGGCATGGAGACGAGCGGTCAGGTCGCAGCCGGCGGTACTGCCAGTCCGCTTTCCTCGCTTTTGGGAGGCGGTTCCTCGCAAGGCGCAGCCGGCAGTGAGGTCATCAATCAGCTTTTGACCTCGTTCCTTGCAAACCGCAGTGTCGTGGAGGGACTGGATGATTCCAACACAGAGTTCTATTCAGGTCGTGCCCTGTCAGAGGAGGAGACCGGCGAGTACATTTCGATGAACTATTTTGATGCGAACAATCTGTTCTGGACTGTGGGGAGCGACGGAACGTATGTGCTGAACCTTCCGGAGAGCCAGTGGTCGCTCGTGCACGATATCGATATGAATATGTTCTATGATGACGGAGAGGGGTATGTCGATCTCGGACTGGACAATATGTTCAGCTATGACGATGACGGCAATCTGATTGCGGATACGTCCGGAACGTGGCTGTCGATCAACGGACAGATCGTTCCGTATTATCATCTGGATACGACCGAGGCTGCCGATGATGTGTACACGATAACCGGACGTGTGCCTGTCCTTTTGAACGGGGAGAGGGCGAACCTCATTCTTGTGTTCAACGATGATCACCCATACGGATTTATCGCAGGTGCAGCGACCGATTATGTGCAGGGTGAGACGGACACCGTTCCGAAGAGCATGACGGAGTTAAACGAGGGGGATACGCTCGACTTTGTCTGTGACTATTATTCCTATGACGGCACCTATCAGGACAGCTATCTGCTCGGAGAGCAGCTCGTGGTTTCGGAGGAGATGGTCATCGGCGATGCCCCTGTAGGAGCGGGCGCTAAGAAAATCACCTATCGCATCACGGATATTTACAATCAGGAATATTGGACTCCGGTCGTGGAGTAGAGGGAAAGAAAATGCCGGATATTATCAATATCACAGATTTTGCAGACGAAAGGCTTGACATCTATGCACGGCTTACGGAGGCGCAGCTTTTGCACTTTTATGAGCCGCACGGCGGTCTGTTCATCGCCGAGAGTCCGAAGGTGATCGCGCGTGCACTGGATGCAGGGTGTGAGCCGTTATCGCTTTTGCTGGATAAAAGGCTGCTTGACGGTCAGGCGGGAGAGCTTACTGCACGATTTAGCGGTATTCCGATCTACGCGGCGGATTTTGAAGTGCTCTCCAAGCTTACCGGGTTTCATCTGACCCACGGTGCGCTCTGTGCGATGCACCGCCCGGAATTACAGCGTGTGAGCGAGGTGTGCAGCAGGGCAAAGCGGATTGCAGTGCTTGAAGATGTCATGAATCCGACGAATGTGGGAGCAATCTTCCGCTCGGCGGCTGCGCTTCATATGGACGCAGTGCTGCTGACCGGCGCATGCAGCGATCCGCTTTACCGGAGAGCGATCCGGGTCAGCATGGGTACGGTGTTTCAGATACCGTGGACGTATTTGGAGACGGACAATGGGAAAACGCCGCAGTCAGAGCTTGCAGCTGTGAAGGAGATGGGCTTTAAGACTGTGGCAATGGCGCTTTGCGACGAGTCGGTCAGCATCGAGGATGAGCGGCTGCTCGGTGAGGAAAAGCTGGCTGTTGTTCTGGGTACGGAGGGCGACGGCTTGAAACCGGATACGATTGCGGACTGTGATTACACGGTGCGCATTCCGATGGCTCACGGCGTGGATTCGCTCAATGTTGCGGCGGCAAGTGCGGTCGCATTCTGGCAGCTGCGGGTGCGATGATATAATTTTAATCGAAGAAATGACATTGGCGTTCTTGTGTACTTGTGTTATACTAATAGGAAAACGAGAAACACACCTATTTAAAGTACAGAGGAGAATTACCATATGCTATATTACCATCAGTACTGTGTTGCGGCGGTGGCAGCGACCTGTATGCTCATCGCAATGTATTTTTTAAAGCAGAATTATTCCACCAGGCAAAACAAGCTTTTTCTCCTGCTTTTGACAGTCAATTTGTTCGCATCAGGCATCAATATCACGACCTTTCATACGATTTCCTTTCCGCAGAAGTATCCGCTGTGGGTTGACTATCTTTCCAATCAGACGTACTTGTTTTTGTTTAACCTCATGGCAGTGCTTTTCCTGCTCTATGTGGATTCTATGACGAAAATTCCGGGCATGAAGCTTCCGGTGCGGATTGTGGCGGTTTTCTTTACAGGTCTGGAGGCATTGCTCCTTCTGACTTCCCCGCTGACTCATCTGGTGATTTATTTTGATGAATCGCATGTGTACCGGCATGGCAGTCTGATGATACTGCTTTATGTGTTTGCGTTTTTATCACTCGCTCTGGCGGATGGCATGTTCATCTATTCGCACAAAAAGTTTAACTTTTATCAGGTGCTGTCGATCACCGGCTTTGTCGGAGTCATCTTTGCCAGTGTGATCTTTCAGGTGTTCTTTCCGGCGTATGTGATCAACAATTTCAGCTGCTCCATGATGATGTTTTTCCTGTACTCGGCGTTTGAGAACCCTGCCTATTATGCCTACAAGGATACACGCTGTTACAACAGAAGAGCGTTTCTGGCAACGGTCCAAAAATACAGGAAACGGAAGAAGGTTTACACGGTCGTCGCGATGAAGGTCACCGATTATGACTATACGAGGCACAATCTGGGACAGTCAAAGGTGGAAATTCTTTCAAGCAAAATTGCGGAACGGCTGAACTTTAAGTTTGGAAAGAATGCGTACTGTATCAGCGACAACTGCTTTGTTGTGCTCACAGAGGGAGACAGGGAGGGCTCGCAGACAGCACAGCGCCTCAAGGAAAGCTTTGAGGAGCCGTTTGAGATCGGACTGGCGGAGACATCGATCAGGATTACTGCGAATGTGGCTGTCAGGGTCATCCCCATCCGCTTTCCGGATGTCGGTGGGGCAGAGATGGAGGAGATCATTCACTATCTGCTTAATATGACGGATGAGGAAAAGGCGGGTGCACTTGATATCGAACTGCTCGTAGAGAAGCTTCACCGAAATGAAACGATTGCCCATATTATCGACCGTGCAATCCAAAACAATGGATTTTCCGTGTATTATCAGCCGATTCTCAATGTCAGGACCGGAGAGTTCTCGAGTTCTGAGGCTTTGATCCGGCTGATCGACGAGGAGCTTGGCTTTATCAGCCCGGAGGAGTTTA
>JAFUZE010000011.1 GCA_017476765.1 Lachnospiraceae bacterium | reverse complement strand
TATCACCTTTGAGCAGGGAAGGAATGAACTGCCGATCGACGATAAGCTGCTCGCAAATGTCGTGACACAGAATAAAGACATTCCGGAGGAAGCAAAGACGGATTTGCTTATTGCTCTGATTACGCTGAAGTATACCCAGTCGAACTCTGTCTGCTATGCAAAGGGCGGACAGGCAATCGGTATCGGCGCAGGACAGCAGTCCCGCGTACACTGTACGAGACTTGCGGGCAGCAAGGCGGACAACTGGCTGCTGCGTCAGTCTCCGAAGGTACTGGGGCTTCAGTTCGTGGACACGATCGGACGCGCCGACAGGGACAATGCGATCGATAACTATATCGGCGAGGAGTATATGGATGTGCTCGCAGAAGGAGCATGGCAGAAGGTATTTAAAGTAAAGCCGGAGGTTTTTACCGCTGAGGAGAAACGCGCATGGCTTGATCAGGCAAGTGATGTCGCATTAGGCTCCGATGCGTTCTTTCCGTTCAGCGACAACATTGAGCGGGCAAAAAAGAGCGGCGTGAAGTATGTGGCGCAGCCGGGCGGTTCTGTCAGGGATGATCTGGTCATCGAATGCTGCGACAAATACGGTATGGCGATGGCATTTACCGGTATCCGCCTGTTCCATCATTGATGGAGCGGACGGAGACCCGGGGTGCTGCATGGTTACTAAATGAGCATAGAACATAGAAGGAGGAAGAATGCATGATTCATTTATTGGACGGCGGTGCTTATCTGCTGAATGGTACGGAGCTGATTCCGGATTCGCCAGAGGCACTTGCACAGGTGAAAGCAAAAACAGGCAGGGATGTGAGCAAGGAAAGTGCCAAAAAGGAAACGATCGCCTATGGCATTTTGGAGAAGCATAATACATCCGGCAATATGGAGAAGCTGAAAATCAAATTTGATAAGCTGACCTCCCACGATATTACCTTCGTAGGGATTATCCAGACGGCGCGTGCGTCGGGACTGGAAAAATTTCCGATTCCGTATGTTCTGACAAACTGCCACAACTCGTTGTGTGCGGTAGGCGGAACGATCAATGAGGACGACCATGTATTTGGACTGACCTGTGCCAAAAGATACGGCGGTATCTATGTGCCGCCTCATCAGGCAGTCATTCACCAGTTTGCAAGGGAAATGCTCGCCGGAGGCGGCAGAATGATCTTAGGCTCGGATTCCCACACCCGCTACGGTGCGCTCGGCACGATGGCGATGGGTGAGGGCGGTCCGGAGCTTGTGAAACAGCTGTTAAATCAAACATATGACATCAACATGCCGGGCGTCGTGGCAGTCTATATGACCGGGGAGCCTGTAAAGGGTGTCGGACCGCAGGACGTTGCGCTTGCCATTATCGGGGCGGTTTTTGCAAACGGATATGTCAAGAACAAGGTCATGGAGTTTGTCGGTCCGGGCGTTTCCAATTTATCCGCTGACTTCCGTATCGGTGTCGATGTGATGACGACGGAGACGACCTGCCTGTCCTCGATCTGGAGAACGGACGAGAAGATTCGGGAGTTTTATGACATTCACGGCAGAAGCGAGGAGTTTGCAGAGTTAAATCCGGGAGAGGCAGCCTATTATGACGGCGTGATCGAGATTGATTTAAGTAAGATCAAGCCGATGATCGCCATGCCGTTCCACCCAAGCAATACCTACACGATCGAGGAGGTCAATGCAAACCTCACGGACATTCTTCACGATGTGGAAAAGAAGGCACTTGTCAGCCTGGACGGTGCGGTCGATTACAAATTGACGGACAAGATCGTGGACGGAAAGCTCTATGTGGAGCAGGGAATCATCGCAGGGTGTGCCGGCGGCGGTTTTGAAAATATCTGTGCGGCAGCCGACATTTTAAAGGGTGCAAGCATCGGCTCGGATGAGTTTACACTGAGCGTATATCCGGCATCCACGCCGATCTATATGGAGCTGGCTAAGAACGGAGTGCTGGCGACGTTAATCGGAACCGGTGCGATTGTAAAGACGGCTTTCTGCGGACCGTGCTTCGGTGCAGGGGATACGCCGGCGAACAATGCATTTTCGATTCGCCACTCGACGAGGAACTTCCCGAACAGGGAGGGCTCGAAGCTGCAGAGCGGACAGATCGCCTCGGTTGCCCTTATGGATGCGCGCTCGATTGCGGCGACTGCGGCAAACAAAGGCTTCCTGACACCGGCGACGGAGTTTGACGGTGAGCTGGTGAAGTACAAATATTACTTTGACAAGTCCATTTACGAGAACCGCGTGTTCGATTCGAAGGGCGTTGCGGACGAGAGCGTGGAGATCAAGTTCGGTCCGAATATTAAGGATTGGCCGAAGATGGTTGCCCTTACGGAGCATCTGCTCTTAAAGGTCGTTTCCGAGATTCACGACCCGGTCACAACGACGGATGAGCTCATTCCGTCCGGCGAGACGAGCTCATACCGCTCCAATCCGTTGGGGCTTGCTGAGTTTGCGCTCTCCAGAAAGGACCCGATGTATGTCGGACGTGCCAAGGAGGTACAGAAGGCAGAGAAGGCAATCGAGGAAGGAAACAGCCCTGTGGATGCACTTCCGGAGCTGCAGGAGATTTTCGATACGATTAAGGGGGACTACCCGGTCGATGAGAGCAATCTGGGAATCGGTTCCACGATCTTTGCAGTCAAGCCGGGAGACGGTTCTGCGAGAGAGCAGGCGGCTTCCTGTCAGAAGGTGCTCGGAGGCTGGGCGAACATTGCGAATGAATATGCGACGAAGAGATACCGCTCGAACCTTATCAACTGGGGAATGCTTCCGTTTTTGATTGACGAGGGTGAGCTTCCGTTTGCCAATCTGGATTACATTTTCCTGCCGGATATCCGCAAGGCGGTTTTGGAAAAGCAAAGCGAAATTCAGGCGTTCGTTGTCAAGGAGCATGCGCTCAAGGCGTTTACGTTAAGGCTCGGTGAGCTGACCGACGAGGAGCGGGAGATTATCTTAAAGGGCTGCCTGATCAACTATAACCGTGTTTCCTAAAAAGGGTTATGCGTGAACTTTGCATAAAGCAATGAAATATCCATTGTATGAGTGTAGCAGATACTCCTACAGTAGAAACGAAATAATTGACAGCTTCCGCTATATGAGGGTTAAGAAAAAAGAAAATGTGTCGATATAAATAGTACCGGGAACAACAAGAAGATACGACACCACGGATGGTAAATCAAAGGATTTAGGTCCTTTATTTGCCATCCTTTTTTTTCTCTGCATAAACGATAAATAGAGAAAGCATACATGCTATTACGTTTATATCATGCAGGGACGCATAACAATATTTAGCAGAAGTTCTAAGAGACAGATATGCAGTGAAGCATGATGGAAGCGCAGCTTAGGCATGGACGAAACAAAAAGCCCGGAGCGCAGTCAGGTGTCGGGAACAAGGAGGGTATGTTTGAAAATTGATTCCAGTATGATAGGAATGGAATCCGCCAGAAGTTATACTTCGAAATCACAGAGAACGGTCGGTTATTCCGTTTGGGGGCAAAAATCGCTTGGTTCTCTGAACACTTCGCTATCGGATGCAGGAAGCACAGGCGGAGAGGGAGATGTCTTTTCGGACATTTTGAATGCAAAAGGTGATGAGGATGCAAAGGTGGGCGCAAGGCGCTTTTCGAGGGGGGCTGCGGGTCATGTGCTCTCGAGCCGTGTCTCATCCACGGAGGAGCAAAAATCGATAGAACAGATTAAGGCGCAGTGCGTACAGTATTTGATCTACTGGCTCTTCGGAGGGAAAAATGCCAGGAGCGAGTTTCAGAGGATGCTCGATGATATGAGAAACGGCAGCGCACAGAACAATGCTGTTGCCGGTGGGTTTGATCAGATGACCTTGCAGACGACGGAGTCCGAGTATTATGAGGAGCGTGAGGATACCTCCTTTTCTACGACAGGAACGGTTCGGACGGCGGACGGACGTGAGATCAACTTTAATCTGGATCTGACGATGAGCCGCAGCTTTCAGGAGTATTACGAGACGAACTACACGAAGGATGTTGTTCAGATGGTCGATCCGCTCGTCATTAACCTGAATTCGAACATCGCGTCGTTGTCCGATCAGAAATTTGAATTTGATCTGGATGCCGACGGCGTGAAGGATACGATTTCCATGTTGAATGCCGGAAGCGGTTATCTGGCGCTTGATAAAAACGGAGACGGCATCATCAACGACGGAAGCGAGCTGTTCGGTACAAGGAGCGGGGACGGCTTCTCCGATCTGGCAGCCTATGATGAGGACGGAAACGGATGGATCGATGAGAACGATGAAATCTTTGACAAGCTTCTCGTCTGGTCGAAGAATGAAAAGGGTGAGGATGAGCTTTACACGTTAAAGCAGGCAGGGGTCGGTGCAATCTGTCTGCAGAAGGCTTCCACGAATTTTTCCCTCAATAATCTTAAGAACAATCAGGTAAACGGTGCGATTCGGGCTACGGGCATCTTCCTTTATGAAAACGGAAATGTCGGCACAATGCAGCACATCGATGTGGCACAGTAAATACAGACAGACTTTTCCTTTTCAGAGACGATAAAGCTCCGGAAGGGAAAAGTCTTTTTTGTGCTCATAGCCGCCTCCTTTTCCACATACAATAAGTTAGGGAAACACTGATTAAGTGTTTCCCGCGCGAAATTCGCAGGCACAAAGTGCCTTTCCACAGCGAATTTCTGCGCATCCATGCAGAGCAATCTAAGGAAAAGCTGATTTAATCAGCGTTTCCTTAGTAATACAATCATGCAGGGAAGGGCAAAAGGGTTATGAGAAAAAAACGCAGCAGATACATGCGCACGGCAGGCAGAAGGACAAGACGCAGGCGAAATTTGCTGCTTGGTCTGGGCACCCTCTTTTTTGTCTGTCTTTTTGTACAGGCTTTCATAAAGTCCGCCGGTATACAGGCGGCCGGCTTGCCGACAGCCGGTATTCTGGGGAGTGGGGACAGAGAGAAAGCAAAGGTTCGTGCATCGGATGCGCAGGACGGTTATTCGGTTTTTTATCAAAATGACATTTCAAGTCAGAGCATTCCGATCGAGGAATTTTTGACAGGTGCGGTTGCCGCAAGCATCGATATCGAGTATGAGCCGGAAACGCTTAAGGCACAGGCAGTACTGCTTAGAGGGAACCTGCTGCGTAAGCTTCGGGAGACGAAGGGGGAGGCGCAGGAGGGCAGCGGACGTAGCCTTGCCTTTGAAGAGCTCGATATGGATTATTATACGCTTGAGGAGCTTCATACAATCTGGGGCGAGAGCTTTGAGGCGTATTATCAGAAGGCAAAGCAGGCTGTACAGCAGACAAAAGGAACCTATGCCAAGAGCGGCTCTCAGATTCTGAACGGAAATTTTCATGCGATGAGCGGCGGCAAGACACGGAGCGGAAGGGAAGCGCTCGGGGATGAGTCATATGACTATCTGCAAAGTGTTCCGTGTGATAAAAATATTGAGAGCGATCGTTTTTTGCAGTCCAAAAGATTTGAAAAGGAGGAGGGGGACGACTTTCAGATACTAAAGCGCGACAGCGCGGGATATGTGACGAAGGTTTCCTGGAACGGCAGGCAGCTTGGCGGGGAACAGGTCCGGGAGGCATTGGGGCTTGCTTCCGCCAATTTTGAAATCACGCAGGGAGACGATTATCTCATCACAACAAAAGGAAGCGGACATGGCTTCGGATTTGATCAGTACTATGCAAATTATCTGGCGAGGGAAAACGGTGCGGACTATATGGCGCTCATCTCTTATTTTTTTAAGGACATCTCATTTACGACGGACGCTTATGCGCAGTAAAGCATTTTGACCGTTTCCTTTCAATGAAAACGATGCGGGAATGTGGCAATTCGATGTATAAACCTCTGATCATAGGTAAAACTATGAATGACAGGAAAAGCTATGAAGCTGACAGAACATGTCAAAGGAGGAATGATGATGAGAAATCGAAGAATGAGCAGAATGCACAAAGAGAGAATTGCGATGATTGCTTCATCCTTGTTGATCGTAACTGCGTGTGCTTTGACCGGAGTGTATATAAACGGAAAAGAAAAGAGCAGGGAAAAGGAACAGGTAGTTGATTTCAGTACGCTCGAGGACGGGCAGGAGCTGTCGCTGGCGGATGCCGGTGAGCAGGCACAGTCCGCCGCAGGAGAGAGCGGAAGCATACCGGATGAGGATTTGGATCTGGATCCGGCTTATCAGGAGACCGGCAGCGCAAGCGTTGTCAATCCGCCTGCTGAGGATGGCTCGGGACAGTCTGACGGACAGGAGCTTTCGCCGGCATCCGAGGAGGATACGAAGGAGGATGGAGGCGGAACCTCCGATGCAGACGATGCGGATGAGCAGCAAAACGGACAGGAGGATGCGCAGGAGACAATTTCGCTGCAGAGCGCAGCTTTTACCGAGAGTGATAAGCTGGCATGGCCGGTGCAGGGGGATGTCCTGATGAATTACAGCATGGATCATACGATCTATTTTGCAACGCTGAGCCAGTATAAGTACAACCCGGCGCTTGTCATACAGGGCGAAGTCGGAAGTGCTGTCAAGGCACCGGCAGCGGGGGCTGTCAAGGAGGTAGGACAAAACTCCGAGATCGGCAAATATGTTGTTCTGGACTTAGGAAACGGCTATGAGCTGACGCTCGGACAGCTCGACCATCTGACGGTCAAAAGCGGGGATGCAGTAGGAAAAGAGCAGACGATAGGAAAGGTGGCCGAGCCGTCGAAATATTATAGTGTGGAAGGCAGTAATCTCTATATGAAGCTGACCAAGGACGGGGAGAGCGTCAATCCGATGAGCTTCCTTTCCTGATTCACGCGAAACGCGTTATAATTCTGCACTTCGCCAATGCACAGCCAGGTGAAAAGGATTTTTTGCTTTACCAAACAGAAGCGTTAGAGTATAATCAGACGTGGATGAATGTGTAAAAACAGACCCGGGAGGAGAAGCGCTTGCGAAAAGGAATTGCGCTTCTTTTGTCGGTACTGCTTTTCTCGCTGGGTGCACTTGGCGGATGCGGCACCGGCGGCAGCGGAGAGGCAGATACCGCACAGGAGGAGAAAAAAGAAGTACAACTGGATAACTTTCTGGAGGAAGCAGTCTATGACTTTTCCTACGAAAAACCGAAGGAGAGTCCGCATATTCTGATCAATCGGAACGGGTATGCGACGGAAGCCGACAAGGTCGCTTTTTTTTCCGGAAAAGAGCTTCCGAAGCAGTTTGAAGTCGTCCGCAAGGAGACTCGCGAGGTCGTCTTTCGCGGAAGCATCGGCGATACAGAGTATGATGAGGAAGACGGGACATATTTTGCAAAGGGAGATTTTACCGGACTGAAGGAGGAAGGAACGTATTACCTGCAGGCGGAACTGATCGGGCAGTCCTACTCCTTTGAGATTCTTGATGACAGGTACGATGCGATCTATGACAAGATTCTTGAATCCTTTTACTACCATCGCTGCGGCAGCACGTTAAACGGCGAGAGCGAGCTGAACAATCACCGGGCGTGCCATATGCAGGCTACGATGCTGGAGGGAACGGAGCAGGAGCCGGATACGGTCGGAGGCTGGCATACGGACAACAGCTTCAATAAGGACGTGGTGGAGAGCACAAAGATGATGTCCGACCTGATGCTGACCTATGAATTTTTACATACAGGGTCGGGGAGCGGTCTGGATATGGAGGAGGAACTGGAGTCCATGCAGACGCTTCTGAGCGAAGTGCTCTATGAGGTCGTTTTCCTTCTCAAGCTTCAGGATTCAAAGACAGGTGCCTTTTATTCCGGCGTCCGGAGCCGTGAGCCGGTGACCGTGACGAATCCCGAACAGGATCAGAGAACCTTTTATGTAGCGGCGGCGGATGACGAGGCAACCGCAGAGTGTGCGGCTGTTTTGGCTCAGTTTAGCAGAATCTATCGGCAGATCGATGCCCAGATGTCTGCGGCATGTCTGGAAGCGGCAGCAAAAGCCTTTCAGTATCTGGAAAAGCAGGGAGTCGAAAACGATATCACCTATTATGCAGCCTGCGAGCTCTATAAGACGACAGGGAATGCCAAATATTCACAGTACATTTTGCAGTATGTTCAGAAGTCTGCAAATGCGGATAAACAGAACCCATCCGGGGATACAAGGGCGAAGGCGGTATCGAACAGAGAAAAGGTGTCAGGCACGCTCTCAGGAAACAGCGCGGATGCCCGGGCAGGCAAATCGCAAACGGGTGCGGGTGTGCAGCCGGAAGGGGTAGAGGAGGAAAACGAAAGTTCTGTGCGTTTTGACCGCAGAATCTACGGAGATATCGCTTACCTGACGACGACCTATAAGGTGAATACGGATTTGTGTGCGGAGTTTATGGATACGCTGATGAGCAGGGCGGAGGAAATTTCGGCTGCGGCGAAAAAGGATACCTATCTGGTGTACAGGGAGGGCGATGTCCGGAGCAGTCAGGTCATATTGGAGGGGGCTTTTGTGCTCGCCATCATCGATCACATCGTCACGAGCCACGAGTACATCGGTGTCATTGAAAATCAGCTCGACTATTTGTTTGGCAGGAATGAGCTCGGGGAAAATCTGGTGACGAACAAGGGCGTGCTTGGCGGAGCCTTTGAGGAAGACCATTATGATCTGTATTTGCAGTCCACACTCGTATTTATTTTACATGAACTCATAGAAAGAGAGGCAGATTAAATGAAAATCGTAGTTTTGGCAGGGGGAACGAGTACGGAGCGTGATGTCTCCCTTGTGACCGGCAAAAAGGTGTATCAGGCATTAAAAAATAAAGGGCATCAGGTTGTGCTGCTTGACATCTATCTCGGGTATACAGGAGACGATTACGCAGAGGTCTTTGCACTCGAAAAGGACTGGGCAGAGGAGATCGGTGCGATCGGCACGCAGGCACCTGACCTTGAGAAAATCAAGGAGCTTCGCATAAAGACAGACGGGGGCAGAAGCTTTTTCGGCCCGCATGTGCTCGACATCTGCAGCCTCTCGGACATTGTTTTTCTTGGGCTTCACGGTTCCAACGGTGAGGACGGACGTGTGCAGGCGGTATTTGATTTATTCGGAATCCGCTACACCGGTTCCGGATACATGGGCGCGGCGCTTTCGATGGATAAGGGACTGAGCAAGACCTTGTTTGACGCTTACCGGATTTGCACGCCGAAGGGAATCACGATGAGCAGGCAGGAGTATCTGGCAGGAGAGAAGCACTATGGCGAGGTTCCGTATCCTTGTGTTGTCAAGACCTGCTGCGGCGGCTCGAGCGTAGGCGTTTATATCGTAAATGACGATGAGCAGTATGAGCAGGCGCTTTGCGACGCATTTTCTCTGGAAGCGGAAATCATCGTCGAGCAGTACATAAAAGGCAGAGAATTTTCGGTCGGTGTCATGGAGGGAAAGGCGCTGCCGGTCATTGAGATTGCGCCGCTGCAGGGCTTTTATGACTATAAAAACAAATATCAGGCGGGAAGTACGGTCGAGACATGTCCCGCTGAGCTGACGGAGGAGGAAACTGACCGCATGCAGCGTGCGGCGGAGGCTGCCTTTGAGGCTCTCCGGCTGGAGGCATATGCCAGAATGGATTTTATCATGCAGGAGGACGGCACCTGCTATTGTCTGGAGGCAAACACGCTGCCGGGCATGACGGATACCTCGCTGCTTCCGCAGGAGGCACAGGCAATCGGCATCGGGTATGAGGAGCTGTGCCAGAAGATCGTAGATATCTCACTGAAAAAGTACAGGAGAATATGACCATGAAAAATATGACACTGGGTAATATTGCAAAAGCCTGCGGCGGTACTTTCATAGGCACACAGCAGGAGGAAGGGATCGAGGTTTCGGGAATTTCCATTGATTCCAGAACGATACAGACAGGAGGACTCTTTGTCGCGACAAGAGGGGCAAGGACGGACGGACATCTCTATATTGACGATGTGATTGGAAAAGGTGCGGCTGCCGTCGTCAGCGAGCAGGATTTGGGCAGCGTCAGCTATCCGTATATCCGCGTGGAGGACAGCTTTGATGCGCTGAAAAAAATGGCGGCATTTTATCGAATCGGGCTGGATATCAAGGTTGTCGGTATCACCGGGAGCGTCGGCAAGACGAGCACAAAGGAAATGATTGCCTCCGTGCTTTCGACCAAATATCAGGTACAAAAAACGGATAAAAATTTTAACAATGAAGTGGGACTTCCGCTGACGATTTTTACGATCGGGGAAGAGCATGAGGTCGCCGTGCTTGAGATGGGTATCAGCGATTTCGGAGAGATGACCCGCCTTGCACAGATTGCGAAGCCGGACATTTGCGTGATTACGAATATCGGGCAGTGCCATCTGGAGAATTTAAAGACAAGGGACGGTGTCCTGAAAGCAAAGACGGAAATCTTCACCGGCATGAGCGAGGACGGTGAGGCAGTTCTTTGCGGCGATGACGATAAGCTTCTTACCGTACAGAGCGTAAACGGCAGACCGGCGCATTATTTTACAAGACTTCAGAAGGAGAATGCGGAGGTGTACGCATCCGGAATTGTCAGCCGCGGTCTGTTCGGCTCAGACTGCACGATTCACACAAGGCAGGGCAGCTTTGACGTACATATTCCTCTTCTGGGAGAGCATATGGTCAGCAATGCGCTGGCGGCTGCTACGGTCGGACTTCTTCTGGGCTTGTCGCTGCCTCAGATCAGGGAAGGCATCGAAAAGGTGAAGGCGCTGCCCGGACGAAGCCGTGTCGTTGAGACCGGGCAGTATGTTGTGATTGACGACTGTTATAATGCCAATCCCGTTTCCATGAGGGCGGCTTTGGATGTGCTGATGCTCGCAGAGGGCAGAAGGGTGGCAGTGATCGGTTCGATGTTTGAGCTTGGGCAGGAGCAGGAGCGTCTGCATGATGAAATCGGAGCGTATGCGGCAGCGAAGGGAATCGATGTCATCGTTGCGCTCGGAGAGCTGGGCAGGCATATTTATGAAGGCGCAAAGGCAGCAGGTCAAAAGCAGCTGTTTTACTATGAAAATGCAGAGGAATTTTTGAAGCACAAGGGTGAAATTCTACAGGCAGGCGATACCATTTTAGTTAAGGCTTCGCATGGGATGCATCTGGAGAGAATCGTCGAGGAGCTGGAAGAAGCGGGAAAATAAAAAACGGAAGCTTAGGCGGCAAAAGCTTTGAACGAAAGTGGGACATCAGGGAGGATGTCCCTTTTTCTGTTATCCGTAAGTTTATGTACATGAACGAATAACGACAGTATGCGGGGGGAATAGCAAAATATTGATTAAATGTTATTAAATAAGAGTATTATTGACAGGACTTTGAAAAAGATATAAAATTATAACTATAAGAAATAAATATAAGAACGGAGGATAATAATATGAAAAAAACAAATGCAGGTAAAAAAATAGCAGCATGCCTATTGGCAGGAGGTTTGTTATTGACGATTTCTATAAACAGCAAAGCATACAATGCCACTTATTCTGTTGGAGGCTATACTATGACCTGCCAGTGCACAGTTGCAGGTACATTGGGAAAAAGCAAGAGCAGTTCTGCAGTCGGCAGTACCGGCTATGATGGAAATGGGACGATACAGACTGTCTCTGTGTTTGCTTACAATAGCAGCGGGACTTTGCTGACAAATAATTACAGTGAAAGTCAGGTATCTGCCATAACTACGACAACGACCAAAAAGGGTGTAACAAGCTATAAAGGAGTACATAGTATTTTGGATAGTAGCCGTTCAGTCATCAAAACAGTAAAAAAGACACAGTCGTAACAGGTTGATTGTTGCTTTCAGGAGGACAAACATGAATCAGAAACGTATATTTTGGGCGCTGTCTTTTTTTACACTCCTCTTATTCTTAACAGGCTGCTCTGCAAAAGATGAGGTTGCGGTGCGCGAGAGTGAGCAAGGAAGCAATTTTCAAACCGAAAGGCTTGAGCTGACTTTAGAGGACGGCGAATATGTATACAGCATCGCTTCCCATGACCGGAAGCTGGCGCTGTTTACGGTCAATACGAGTGAGAATGCTTCTGCCAAGTATAAATTATATATCAAAGACTGGGTGACGGGCGAGGTAGAGGAGAATCCATACGAATTTGGAGACAACAAATGTATACTGCTTACATGGGATGAGGAGGAAAGCATCACGATGCTTTTGAAAAACGATGATTCCGCGCATTCGGATGAATATCTGCTCACCCGGATTGATACGCAGGGCAATCCGCTCAGTGAGGCGGAGTTATCACAATATGCAGGCATTCTTAATTCGGAAATATTGATTAAGCTGGTCACAGACAAAGAGGGGAACATATACTTTCTCGGAATGCTGAAGGCCTTTTGCTGGAACCCGGATCACGAAACCTTGACGCAAAGTGCCGACAGTATTCAGGTCGTAAATATGAGCCGCAATCAGTCCGGAGATGTCCTGTTTGCTGTTTATGATAAGGATTTACATACAGAAATCAAGACCGGAGATATCACGACCGGCAAGCTAAAGTCGGTGGTAAAGCTGCCGGAGCTTGACGAATCCGGCTTACAGGAGCTGTTTCCGAGCAAGGATTATGATTTTTGCTGTTCAACCCAGCAGGCTGTTTATGGTTATGATGCGGAGGAAAAGAGTATCTATAAGCTCTTGGATTTTGAAAATGCGGATGTGGATGCTCATACGATCGGAGGTATCTGTGAGGTGTCGGAGGATGCGTTTGCCTTCGTTAGTTCGAATCCGGAACGCAAAGAGGATATGACAGAGGTTCTTGTACTTTCGAGACAGGGACAGCAGCCGGACAGGACGACACTTAAGATGGGAGGAATAGGCATTTCTCCGTTGCTTAAAAGTGCCGTATCAAAGTACAATGGCAGCAGTCAGGAGTACCGGATTGAAGTTGTGGATTATGGAGAGTATGAGAATGCAGATGCGAAAATAACGACGGAAATGATTGCCGGGGACGGTCTTGACTTATTGTGCTTAAATGGCTTGCCGGGTGAAGAATATATCAACCGGAATCTGCTGGAAGACCTCTATACTTACATCGATCGGGATGCGGATGTATCGAAGGAGGATTTCATAGAAAGTGTATTAAAAGTATTGGAGCATGACGGAAAGCTCCTTTATATTACGCCCGGTTTCGGTATATCGACGGCGGTCGGGAGAAGTGCGCTTTTAGGGGATCGCATCGGCATGAAGCTTGAGGAATTTCAGCGGATACTGCAAAATCAGCCGGATGACATGCAGCCATTCTTTCGGGAGACAAGGGATGGAATGCTGAATCATTTGTGTGATGAACTCCAAAAGGATATCCATTTAGACGACGAAATTATGAGGTATTATCTGGAAACAGCAAGGCAGCTTCCGGAGAGCATTCCGGATGACAGCCTTTTGGAAGCGGTAAAGAGGAACCGGTTTCTGATGATGAAGGATACCTGTGTGGAATTTAACGATCTTATGATTTATCAGAGAATCTTTGAGGAAGACGTTGCCTTCACAGGCTATCCGACAGAGAAAGGAAATGGGAATGCGCTGGACTGTCTGGGCATGAATGTAGGGCTATGCAGCGGGAGTGCAAACAAGGAAGCGGCATGGGATTTTATCAAAATACTGTTGAGTGAAGATTTTCAATATTATAGCTATCCTTCGTTCTTTCCGACAAGAAAGGATTGTATGGACCGAATTGTCAAAATGGTGTCAGCGACCGAGGAATACGACGATCCGGATGGAAATCATGTGAAACCCTATCGCTGTGAAATGACCTACGACGATGTGGAAATTGTGTTGGAACCAATGACAACGAGTGAGGAAGAAAAGTTTTGGCAACTGCTGAGTTCGATCGAATATGAAAAAATTCCGGATGCAAAAACAGAGGAGATCGTACGTGAGGAAGCGGAAGGATTTTTTGCAGACGAAAGAACGGCAGATGAGACGATAGCAAGCATTAAAGAGCGGATAGGGCTACTTTTCGATGAGCTCAATTAATGCAGCATATATCAAAGGATATCAGTCATCAAAAACGTTGTAAGCAATATATAAAGAATCAAAGAGCCGGTATCTTATACCAGCTCTTTATTTTTGAAATAGGTTTCCCTGATGATATTTTGTACATAGGCGCCGATTGCTTTTTTATCCTCCTTGGAAAGCTCCTTCATATAGATCGGCTTGCCGTATTCAATCACAACATGCGCTTTTCTGATAAACGGCATATGATCCTCCAGAATGGCAGCGGAGTTGTTGATCGTGATCGGGATGATGGCGCAGCCGGTCTTTTCCGCGACCTTAAAGCTTCCGTCCTTAAAGGGAAGAAACGTGTCCGGAACCTTGTTGCGTGTTCCCTCCGGAAAGATACAGATCGAAATGCCTGATTTGACCTTTTCGATGCAGGCGAGAATCGTCTTTAAGCCCTGCTTTAAATCATGACGGTCCAAAAACAGACAGTGTAGATTTTTCATCCAGTTCACCAGAAGCGGATAGCGCAGCATCTCTGTCTTGGCGACATAGCCGGTAGGACGCGGCACACGCACATAGGTGGAGACAACATCAAAATAGCTTCGATGATTGCCGATATAGAGAACCGGTTCATCCTTCGGTACATTTTCCTCACCGAGGTAAGTGACCTTTGCGCCGGCAAGAAAGAGACAGCACCGAAATGCCCAGTTCACAATCGCCAGAGAGCTTCGGTTTTTCACATCCATATTGAATTTTCCGATCATCCATTCCAGAATCAAAAGCGGTATACTGCATATCAGAAACAGTACGACAAACAGCGCAACTAAAATAAGACGTATCATAGACGAACTCCTTTTTTATATGCTAGTGCACTGACATGTTCATATTCAAACGAACTCCTTGTCTATTGGCTCGATAGCGCATGTAAAAAAGCCTCGACGACGCCCGCATCGCCTGCGTTTTTTTGCATACACTCTCGAACCAATATCCTGCAGATTTAGTTCAAATTTGAACGTGTCAGCACACTAGTGTAGCAGTCATCAAATCACTACACCAAATCATTTCATACACAGTATAAGGGATATGAAATAAAACTGCAAGAATTATTTTTATATTCAAAGTAACTATTTCACAGGTCACAATGAACCTAATAGACATACCGGATGGAAACGAGTAGCTGACAGTCGTACACTTGAAAACATCGACTTTAAAGTCGGTGTTTTAATTTTGCCGATGCAAAAAGTCATCATAAAAAGTCATAACAAAACTTCCCCCTTGCTCATAAGATATACAGAGGAAAATCCGTGCAGTGTTCCCGAAACAACCGAATCATTCATATACTTTATGAATCATTTGGCTCTTTGCAGGATACTGTGCTACCGGAGGTCTTATGAAAAAGGGCAGCTTACATAAAAAACATTCTCATCTGATTCTGCTTCTGCTGGCGGTCAGTCTGCTTGGCGGCTGTATACAAAAGGAAGCGAAGATCAGGAAAATACAGGATCTCGATTTTGAGATTCTGACGGTCGGGCAGGTCGGCAATGAACTCTCGCAAATGATTGAAGAAAAGAAGCGGATGCCGTTTCGCTTCACCTATGAGGACGACGGGATGCTCTATATCTGCATAGGCTATGGGGAAAAGCCGAGCGGAGGCTACAGCATTACGGTGGATGAACTGATGGAAGCGGAGAATGCCGTCTATGTGAACACGAGCTTGATCGGCCCGGATAACGAGGATGTCAAAGTAAAGGGAACGTCTTATCCGAACCTGATTATTCGCACGAAGGATATAGACAAAGCGGTTGTATTTGAGTAAGATAAAAGGAAGAATGACCAAAAGTCAGGCTGCGATGAAAGCTTGACAGGAACGATGAAAGCTTTGCAGGCTGCGATGAAAGCCTGACAGGAACGATGCGGCGGAGGAAACGGTATGATCTTAATCAAAAATGCACATGTTGTGGATGCAAAGACCCACACAGACAAAATGCTTTCCCTGCTTTTGCAGGATGGGAAGATTCAGGCGATGGAGGAGTCCATCGACAAGGCGAGGTATGATGAGGCTAAGGTGCAGGTCATTGACGCGAAAGGAAGCTATGTGCTGCCCGGGCTTATAGATGTGCATGTGCACTTCCGCGATCCGGGCTTCACTTACAAGGAGGATATTGCGACCGGAGCACAGGCTGCGGCGAAGGGTGGTTTTACCTCGGTAGTCATGATGGCGAACACGAAGCCTGCCGTCGATAACATCGATACGCTCCGTTATGTCCTGAATCAGGGAAAAGCGGCACCGATTCATGTCTATGCCTGTGCAACGATCACGAAGGGACTTCTGGGCAGGGAGCTGACTGACATGGAAGCGCTGCGCAAAGAAGGCGCGGCAGGGTTTACCGATGACGGCATTCCGATTCTCGATGAGCAGCTTTTGCGCGCTGCGATGGAACGGGCAGCGCAGCTCGGTGTGGTACTGAGCCTTCACGAGGAAAATCCGGAGTACATCGAAAATAATGGTGTCAATGCAGGTGGAGCGGCGGCACGCCACTATCAGATCGGCGGCTCTGACCGCAGAGCGGAAATCAGCATGATTGACCGCGATCTGGAGTTGGCGCTGCAAACGGGAGCTGTGCTCAATATCCAGCATATCAGCACAAAGGAGGGCGTGGAGCTTGTCCGTCAGGCGAAAAGGCGCGGGAAACATATTCATGCGGAGGCGACGCCGCACCATTTTACCCTGACTGAAGAGGCTGTCATAGAGCACGGCACGCTTGCCAAGATGAATCCTCCGCTCCGACTGGAGGAGGACAGACAGGCAATTATCGAGGGGCTTAAGGACGGCACGATTGATTTGATCGCCACCGATCATGCACCGCACAGCAGGGAGGAGAAGGAGAAGCCGATCACGCTTGCCCCGAGCGGCATTATCGGTCTGGAGACGGCACTGCCGCTCGCCGTCACGCATCTTGTGCGGGAGGGACATCTGACGATGGAGCAGCTTGTGGAGCGCATGAGCCTTGCTCCGGCGAGACTGTACGGAATCGATGCGGGCTATCTTGCGCCGGGCGGTGCGGCAGATCTTGTGATCGTGGATATGGAAAGACAGCATACGGTCGGAAATTTCCGGTCCAAATCGGACAACTCCCCGTTCACCGGGCAAAAGCTTTACGGAACCATTGAATATACTATCGCAGACGGCAGGATCGTCTATCAGAGGGAGGAATAAAAAGTGGCAAACAAGAGGAAAGAAACGGTATCTGTTCATACGCAGAAAAGCATTGCGGACGGCATTTATGATCTGTGGCTTGATTCCACACTTGCGCAGGATGCAAAGGCAGGGCAGTTTGTCAGCGTCTATCCGAACGATGGTGCGATGCTTCTGCCCAGACCGATCAGCATTTGTGAGGCGGACAAGGAAAACGGAAGGCTTCGGCTTGTGTACCGTGTTGCGGGAGGGGGAACCGGGGAGTTTTCCCACTATACAAGCGGACAGTCCGTATCCATTCTGGGTACGCTCGGAAACGGCTTTCCCATCGAGAAGGCAAAGGGAAAGAAGGTCTTTCTGATCGGAGGAGGAATCGGGATTCCGCCGATGCTTCAGCTTGCGAAGGAGCTGGCAGCAGCAGACAAAACGGCAAATACACCGGCAAATCCGGCAGCGGAAGAAACGGCAAATAGATCGGCAGATGAAGTGACAAGTGCAGCGCCGGACAAAACGGAG
>JAFUZE010000120.1 GCA_017476765.1 Lachnospiraceae bacterium | reverse complement strand
TGATTCTGATTCTGATTCTGATTCCACTTCGGTTGATGAGCCTGGCGAAGTACCTGCGCAACAAAATAATAATGAGAATGAAACTGTCAACAATTCTGATGCGAATCCACCCGTAGACGATGAATCCACCGAAGCTCAAAAGCATCTTGATAGCATCGGAATTCACTTTTCAGATCATGTACCTAATGATGTTACAGGGAACTTTAGGCTCGCTCGAGTATCCAGTTCCGATTTCATTACTGATTATGCCATAGATTACTACAAAGCATACTTCAAAAATAACGAAGAAATACACGCTGTCGTAAATTTTACTACTAATACCACAACAAGACTCGCTGTTTACGGAAACATACTTTTTGTTGACGTTTATGAATATGTAGACAAAGAAGAATTAGATGCCAAACAACTTTGTAGAGGCACACTTCTTAGCTCTTATCAAATCAATATAGACACAAGGGAGATCGACGAAATAAAAGACGATGCGATATCTGACAAAGGAACGGAAGCCGTGTCGGATGCGCTTCCAGCTCTGGTTACTAGCGATTCTGATACGAATGATACTACTGCCATCGCAGATAATAGCTCTGATGCGAAAGATGATAACTCCGATGTGAAAGATAATACCACGGATAACACCGATGACAATTTTGAAATAAATGATTCATCCGTGACCCCCGTATCGGCTGTTGTATATATCACACAGACCGGGAAGAAATATCATAGGAGCGAAAAGTGCCGCGGACTATCTAACGCAAATAAAATCTATGAAGTCACAGAGGAAGAAGCCCAAAACAAAGGACTGACAAAATGCAGCATTTGTTATTAGTTCTTCTTAAAATGTCATAAATATACTGTCCAAGTCAGCCGATAAGGCGTGCCACTGCTTTCGAGTCCTGTGAGAGGAATGATGTGATAAAATTGAATATTGCAACCTGTGGGAGCATATGCTATAATGTGTCTAGGCAAAAATGAGATGATGCCATGTGTACACAAGCAAACCCCCAGAGAGTTGCGTTCTCTGGGGGTTTCTTTATGCTTATTCGTTGTCGCGATTTCTGTCAAGCCATTTGCAGATATAGTGGCAAGCTATGCCTGCTCCCACAGAAACCATAAATGAGATGATGTATTCCATGTGTACACCCCCTTTCTGTTGCCAGATTGGGTGCGACAACACTGCAATTATATCACAAAGATATTCTGACAACAACCGACAAAAGCTTAATCAATACAGGTGACGCACTAGTTCAGATGTTACGTTATATGAACTAAATAGAACTTTGTGCACCTTTTCGGGAGGTACCCAGTATGGCAAAGAAAAAGAAAGGCGAACTTCCTTCCGGCAGTATCCGCCGGCAAGTGTTCGTGGGATACGAACTTGTATATGATGATCAAGGGAAGCCGGTTCTGGATGGTAACGGTAAACAGCTCCGGAAACGAAAGTACAAATCGATCACTGCAGCTTCCGCCAAAGAAGCAGCCCAGAAAGCCATTGAGATCAAGTTAGCCCGGCCGGATGTCCTGTCGCTTACTGATATTACATTCAAAGAGGCGCGGGAGCGATATATCGATTCCATGAGGTCCGTGCTCTCTCCATCTACTATTAGGGGGTACTCTCAGATGCGCACCTATTTTGGAGATCTCGATTATATGAAAGTAGGAGCCATCACTTCCGACATGCTGCAGGCGTGGGTCAATTCCTTCTCGGCCACGCACTCACCCAAGACGGTCCGCAATGGATATGGCCTAATCGTGACGGTGCTATCGCACTACAACATCAATATCAAAGCCAAATTGCCGCCCAAGAAAGTGGATGCATTATACATTCCGACAGATGCCGATGTGCAGGCAATTGTACAATACTTCCGGAACAAAGGTGACACTGACATGGTTATTGCTATTTGCTTGGCGTCTTTTGCCACACTTCGGCGATCAGAGATCTGCGGATTGTCTGCAGATGATGTCAAAGGTAACATCATCCATATCCATGATTCGGTCGTGATGGATGCCGATCACAATGCGGTGCGCAAGGATCGCGTAAAGAATGCATCGTCTGATCGCTATATCGAGATTCCTGAGTTCGTCGCAGATCTGCTGCCTAAGGAAGGAATGATCGTGAACATCAGCCCAGACATTATTACCAATCGGTTTGGACGTGGCTTAAAGAAAGCCGGCATTGCCGCTTTTCGCTTCCATGATCTTAGGCACTATTCGGCATCAATTATGCATGCTCTGGGCATCCCGGACGTATACATTATGGAGCGAGGCGGCTGGAAATCAGATGAAACATTAAAGAAGGTATATCGCGGGAGCATCGAGGATTATAAGAAGAAATTTGTTGAGCAGACGAATAGTTATTTCGAGAATATGCAACACGAATGCAACACAAATTTATAAAAATCCTTATTTTAAAGGGTTTTTATGACCTCGCAAACAAGTCCGAGTCCCGTCATCAGCTCTCATAAGGAAACCCCGATATTTGCACGAATATTGCAATTACCGGGGTTTTTTGTACGCTTACAATTTGTCATTTATGAAACCGCATAGGTCTGAACATATTTTTTGACCAGCGTTGTTCCGCCCACAAACAGCACAACAAACAGCACAATGCTGATGCCCAATTTCACCAAAAGCTGTTCTTGTCCCTGCAAAACAGAAAAATAATAGCCCGGAAAATAGAACCGGTTGTATTTTGACTGCGCAACCATCATCGTCAGCATAATGAAAAACAGTCCCGCAAAGACTTTGGCAATCGTATACGGCAAAACAATGCAAAGAATCTGCAGACATAACAAATCCGGGACAAAGCACAGAAACGAATAGATCATCGGGCGCACGAGGGAGAACAGCACGACCTCTGCACCCCTACCCCGCAGTATATAGCAGCATATTGCCGTAAAAGCCGCATAGGAAAAAAAGCAGACGAGTATATTGACAAGAAACTTTGCTCTGATTGCCTCCTGTGTTCTTTTCACACTTGAGAGCACCAATGTCCAGCCATGATTGCGCTCCTCCACCATCGAGTAAAACACATTCAGCAAAAGCACAAAGCACGGAAAAATCAGCGCCAGATACACGTTGCACAAAACGGAGAACGTATAAGTATCCTCCGGCATATCCGTATAATTCAGCGAGCGGTCCACAACCTGCACCTTGAGCCCCCACGAAATCACAATCGGAAGAAGCACGCCCGCAAGCAGACACATCCAAAAACGGTTCTTGATACATTCACCTTTCAATAATCCCAACATTTCCAAGACCTCCTTCTACAAAGACAGGTCGCGGTTTCTTCTGAGAAACGCACCGGACAAATACAGAAATACGCTGCCCAAAAGCAGTGAAATGACCGCAATGGCAGCAACCTCCCGTGTCGTTGCACGAAAGCAGTGGGAAATATACGTAAACGGATACCGGAGCAAAAGCCTGACATCCTGCGTGTAGTATACGGAGCAGTTGATGAGCATAAAAACCGCACTGATCGGGAGCAAATACGCCGTGCGTTTGAAAAGACACACGAGGAGCATATAAAAGGCAAGCATCATTCCCGCCGCAAAAATCTGCACGAGAAACGATCTGACAAACAGCATTCCGTCAAAGCTTCCCTCCACCCCGATTTGTTTTCCGACCAAAAACAGACCGATATAATCCACCACAAAGAACAGAAGCATCCCGGTAAGGGCGACCGCATACTTTCCAAGCAGCACGCTGCGGTTCCTGTATTTAGAGCTTGCAACGAGCATCCAGCCATTGTACTTCAAGTCGGCTGCAAAGACCTCATAAACGAGAACTGCGGCGACAATATGGAACATTTCGGAAAAATAAAAGATCGTCTGCTCCTTAAAGATCAGCTGCCAGTACGACAGACCATACTCCTCTTTGTGAAGCATAAGATACGAGGCGTACCGATATTGCAGATCGAACAGCAACAGCCCGTTTATCAAAATCGGGAAAACGATACACAGAAGGAACAGAAATTTTTTCTGCTTCCACAATTCCGTCTTAATTGCCTTCATATGCGTCTCCCCTTCCTGTAATACACTTCATATAGGACTCCTCCAGGCTGTCACACTGATAGGTCGCAAGCAGCTTGTCGCATGTTCCGTTGTACATGATTTTTCCCTTATTGATCAGTACGATCTGATCGACGACCTTATCAAGCTCACTCAAAATATGGCTGGAAATAAAAAAAGTCATCTCCCTTGTCTTATGCAGGTGCAGAATCAGGTTCCTGATCTCGACGATGCCCTCCGGGTCAAGACCGTTGATCGGCTCATCCCAGATCAAAAGCCTCGGATTGCCGATCAGCGAAAAGGCAATACTAAGCCGCTGCTTCATTCCCATCGAAAAATTCTTTACCTTTTTATCCCCGACACCGCTCAGTCCGACAAGCTCCAGATACTCTTCGATCTGTCTGTCCGAGAGGGATGTCTCCTTCATATTTGCCACAATTTTCATATTTTGGTGTGCGCTTAGATTCCCGTAATAAGCAGGTCCGCCTACGATCGTGCCGATCTCGCCGAGCAGCGCCTCCTTTTCCTTCTCTCCGGATTTTCCAAGAATCGTAATCCTCCCGGAGTTCATCGGTATAATGCCCAAGAGCAGCTTAATGATCGTCGTCTTGCCTGCACCGTTTGGTCCGATAAAACCGCAAATCGCATGCTCCCCGATGGAAAAGGATGCGTCTTTTATGACCTCCGCCTTTCCGAAGCGCTTGCTCACATTCTCAAATTGAACGATTGATTTCATCTTTATATCCTCTCTGCTTCTATTTTTCTCAATCCGTTTCCTTCCCTTGTCTTTGATGCTTTTCCTCATGGCTTAAATAAAGGCTGTAGTACTCCTTTTTTAATCTCATCAGCTCCTCATGCGTCCCCTCTTCACAAATCTCACCGTTTTTCATCACATAGATCTTATCCGCATCGATGATTGTGGAAAGGCGGTGCGCAATAATAATCTGTGTACAGCCTTCCCTCCTCAGATATTCCGTAATCCTCTTTTCATTCACACGATCAAGCGCGCTGGTCGCCTCATCTAGAATGACGACTTTCGGATTGTGAATCAGCGCTCTTGCCAGTGCTATTCTCTGTCTTTGTCCTCCGGACAGATTGAGTCCCATCTCGGACACAATCGTATGAAAGCCCATCGGCATCGCCACGATCTCATCATAAATCTGCACCGACCTGCATGCCGCCTCGACTGCTTCCTCCGGAATCTCCTCATTGCCTAACGTAATATTCTCCAAAATACTGCGGTTTAAAAGGTAGACATCCTGCGGAACGACACCGATCTGTCTGCTCAGACAATTTTTCCTGATGTGATTGATGTCAACTCCGTCAAAGAGCACCGTATCCGCTCCGACGTTGTACAGACCGGACAGAATCTTTCCGATCGTACTTTTCCCGGAACCGGATTTCCCGACAAACGCCACTCTCTGTCCTGCCCCGATTTCCAGACTGACCTTGTGCAGAACCTCCTGCGAATCCTTCGTGTAGGAGAAGGTCAAATCCTTTACGCTCACACTGCCCTGCAGCTCAAGCTCCAATTCCTTTGCGTAGCGGGGTTCCTCCTCCTCACACCAGATATCATTCACACGCCTTAAATAAGCGGATGCGAGAACAAACTGCGTGTAGGCATTAAAAATAGACTCCTCCGAGCCGAAAAGAATCGAAGCAAGGCTCTCAAATGCGACGATATCCCCTAAGGTCATTGTCTGTTGATAGCACTGCTGCACACCGGCCAGAAGAATCGCAATCGGTGCAAACATTTGAAATGCCCCTGTCACCGCCAGATAAAAATTATTCAGATTGTATCTCTGCTTATACCGCAGCATCACCTTCTGCAAATGATCGCGCCAGTTGTGAAAAATCTGTTCCTCGATACCGGAGGTCTTGATTGTGGAAATGGTAATCAGGCTCTCGTTCTCCACCGCCTGCAGCTCCGCCTGTTCGAGCACCTCATTGTTGATCGTTCTCGCGATCGGCTCCTTCGTAATGGCAAGAAAGCATACATTGAACAGGCTGAGTAACAATGCAAGTACCGTCAGCAGAACCGATTTGCGGAACAGGAAAAAAAGGATAAAGCAGATCGTCCCTATGTCCACCACGCCGCTGACTACCTGTGTTGTAAAGATTTCTCTGAAACCGCTCAGGCTTGAGAGTCTGTAAAGGATATCCCCTGTTGTTCGAACTTCAAAGAATTTGTAAGGAAGTTTTATCATATGTCCAAATGTTTCTTTTTCTATTTTATCACAAAAATATAGATTTGTAATCATAATACTTGAATTTCTCAAAAAAGTTGTAGCAAAAAACAACAAAGTTAACGCAAAAAGTATTTTTGCCAGCCCCGATACCCCGAAAAGTCCCGTCTCTCCTACCGCTTCATTGATGATCCTTGAGGTCAGCTCCGGAACCTTCAGCATAATCAAATAGCTCGCGACCGCCAGAAGAATCGCAAGTGCGACATTTCTTTTATTTTGCAGCAATGTTTTTCCGACCCGCCTCCACGGGGACGGCACCCGGGATTTTCGCGGCTGAAAATCGTCCTTCGGACTTACGGTCAGTATCGCATTGCTGAAATGTGAAGCGAATTCCTCATAGGTGTACTTTTCATAGCCGCGTGCCGGATTCATAAGATAAACATACTGATCTGTCACCTTATAAATTGCGACAAAATGCTCCTGATTCCAAAAAGCAATACAGGGAAGGGTCACTTTTTTTAATGCATCCAGCTTTTTCACACGATAGGAGCCGGTTTCCATTCCCCGCAGCTCAAACAAATACCTTAACCTCTGAAAGCTGTAGCCGTCACGGCCGCACTCAAGCTCTCTTCGCAGGTCCAGCAGATTTTCCCTGCTGCCGTAGAAGCGGAGAATCGCCAGACAGCAGCACAGCCCGCATTCCGTCTGATTCATTTGCTCAATAAAAGGTACTCTCTTTTTCATCCTCCTATCCTCCGCTCTCATTCCAAAAATAATATTCCCGGCATGCTTTTGTCATGCCTTCTCAGAATCGCATATGCGATTCCCGGCAGTCCGAGCATAAAGGAGAACATATCATACGCATTTGAGATTCCGCACACGATTCCGTTGTCTCTGATATCTCTCATGACCAAATCGTACTGCCGGCTGACAAGCGCAGAAACCTTGTCCGCATCGGCTCCCGACAATCCGAGACACGATAACAGGCAATCCACGTTTCCCATCATTCCATGACACAGACTGTGATCCCGCAGCTTCATCATGTCCGTCT
>JAFUZE010000119.1 GCA_017476765.1 Lachnospiraceae bacterium | reverse complement strand
TTGTACCCTTTCTGTATGCCTTTAACAAAATATATGCTGCCACTAATGCAACCAAATAATAAAGACTCAAAATCAGTTGGCTTGTCATATGTATGCTTTCCTTTCTTCTGCGCCGCTGTCTGTATCAAACCGGAACCTGCGCTTTTTCTATGTACCGATTCAGGGCGGGGACACAGTTCGCCAATGCCCTGCTCCTTGAATCATTACATACATTATAAAGTTTTCCGCCTCATTTGTACATCATTTTCCATTACTTTTCCACCGGGCAAAACAAGATTGCGGTTCACACCCGAATCAACCGCTAATCATTCGCCTTTTCTATGACAACGGCATGCGCAATTCCCGGCACGCTCATGCCTTCGTTAAAGCTCGTCTTGGACAACAGCGCTCCGGTCGGCACAAACAGCACCCGGCTCCAGACACCCTCCTCAAGCTTTTTCAGAACATAGGCGGACAGCACGGTCGCCGAGCATCCGCAGCCCGAACCTCCCGCTCCGGTGTTCTGCTTTTGGGAATCATAAATCTCTATCCCGCAGTCCATATGCTTTCCCGCGATATCGTACCCTTTTTCCTTCAGGATATCTAACAGCGCAATCTGCCCGACGCTCCCCAGATCTCCGGTGATGATCTTATCATAATCGTCCGGACTTCTGCTAAAATCCTCAAAATGCTGATGAATCACCTCTGCCGCAGCCGGAGCCATCGTACAGCCCATATTAAAGTTGTCCTTGATCCCGTAATCGACAATGCGTCCTGTTGTGATTCCTGTAATCATCGCCCTGACTGCTCTCTTTTTTTCACCCGAGAGCACAAAGGCACCGCTTCCGGTGACCGTCCAAGTCGCATAAGGCGGTCTCTGTCCCCCGTACTCAAGAGGGAAACGGAACTCCTTTTCCGCACTTGCAAAGTGGGACGAGGTCACACAGACGACGTGCCGTGCGTATCCGCCTGCGACCGACATAGCTCCCAGACTGAGCGATTCTCCGCACGTCGAGCATGCGCCGAACAAACCGAACAGCGGAATTTTAAAGCTGCTCAGTCCAAAGGAGGTCGCCATAGCCTGTCCGAGCAGATCTCCGGCAAATAAGTACCGAATATCTTCATTGTTCAGCTTTGCCTTTCCAAGCGCCAGTGTCACGGCTTCCTTTTGCAGCGTGCTCTCCGCCTCCTCCCATGTATTGCACCCGAACAGGTCATCCTGTCCCTGAACGTCAAACAGGCTGCTGAGCGGTCCTTCCGACTCCTTCGTTCCGACAACGCTGGCAGAAGCCGCAATATAGACCGGCACCGGGATTTTAACGCTCTGCTTTCCACATTCAAAAATTGCTTTTTCCATTTTCATCCATCCTTTTGGCTCATTTTCAATTTACAATTAGTATTTGCCGTTTGGATAAAAATAGTATGGTAAATTCTCTCAGCAATCTCCGAAGTCCTTGCGAAGCCCTTTCGGATAATGGTTTTTAAGCCTGCCTCCCGCCAGCTTGCCCCAGCCTGCGCTAAAGCCGTCCACACAGACAAGGCAAAAGCCCTGATCGTCTTGTGCCTGCAAGGTCTCTCCTCTGAAATATGCGGCGGTATCTCCCGATTCCCCGAAAAGCTGCACACAGTTTTTTACATCCCTTCTTCCGAGAAACAGGGCAAGTGCATGCGAGGGCTCAAAACGCTTCTTTTGAAACGTGCCGATATGAAGTCCGGCTCGTAAAACGCGCAGTCCGTCCAAAGACGGAGCATCATCCGGAAGCCGGTATAGCTGATCTCCGAACAGAACCAGCCTGCCCGATAACAGAAACCGCTCCGTCTCCTCCGACAGCGTCCCCGCACAAAACTCCCGAAACACCTGCATCATTGCCTGATCCGGCACGCCCTTCAGCGCCTTTGCACTCCTCCGTTCCTTAATCGGAGCTGCTTTCGGTATCTCTCCTTTTTTATGTAATACCGCTGCGAAATGTCCCTCCCCGCGCAAATGATGCGGAAAGAGCCGGAAGCAGCGGTTCAGTTCTTCCCTTCCGTCCGCCCACGCAGGCCGTCCCGGATCAAACCACGGGGCAGCCGCTTTTACAAGCTCCAGCTCTTCATGCTCGTTTATAAGCCGGCTGATCACCCCCTCATTTTCCTCTGGGGAAAACGTACAGGTCGAATATACAAGCGTCCCGCCAGGCATCAGCATTCCTGCTGCCTGATGCAAAATATCTCTCTGGCGGTCTGCACACACCTTCACCTGCTCTAAGCTCCACTGCTGCATTGCATCGGGATTTTTGCGGAACATCCCTTCACCCGAGCAGGGCGCATCAACCAGAATCTTATGAAAATAGGCAGGAAAACGGAGTGCCAGCTTCTCGCAGTCTTCATTTGTCACGACCGCGTTGGAAATGCCCATCCGTTCGATATTCTGGGCAAGAATCCTGCAGCGTCCGGCGTGGATCTCATTTGCGATTAACAGACCCTTGCCGCTTAGAGCCGTCGCCAGCTGGGTTGACTTTCCGCCGGGAGCCGCACACAAATCCAGCACACGCTCTCCCGGAGCA
>JAFUZE010000118.1 GCA_017476765.1 Lachnospiraceae bacterium | reverse complement strand
CACGAACTCTCCGGTCAGAAAATCCGCGACATCTTCCGGTTTTTTTGCCTCGTTCATCTTCACGAGGCTCGCCTCCGGCGGACTGATGTCGATCATCTTGCCGAGCATCGAAGAAAGCGACGTTGCCGAAGAACCCATCATCTGGTTCATCGCCTCGGAGATTGCGCTCAAGTGCAGCTCTCCAAGCTCTCCGTCGATGTTCGTGCCGTCGCCGCCCATCATCAGGTCGGTGATGATCTTTACATCATCTTCCTTCAGCACTAAAATATTCGCCCCATCCAGACCGATCGTATACTTGATCTGGATAAATACACAAGGCGCCTCATATTTCTCTGCCACATTGCTCCAGTTTGAAATTTCAACAACCGGAGTGGTAATATTTACTTTTCTGTTTACTAAGGAATATAGCGTTGTCGCAGATGTTCCCATGCTGATGTTTGCAATTTCACCGATGGCATCTTTTTCGACATCTGTCAGAACTTCGCCGTCCGAAGTCTGCGCCGTATCCGCCGGAGCATCATCCTGCAGATTCATGCCGCTGAGCAGTGCATTGATTTCATCCTGGGATAACATTCCCTCCATTCCTCTATTCCTCCTCTCTGATCACATCCATTATGCGGACTGCGTAATTATCTTTGTTCGTGCCCGGTAATGCCGTGAATTTTTTTATATTTCCTACATAGACCTCCAGTTCACTATCCACTCTGGTATCCAGTCGGATAATGTCACCCACCTGCAGATTGGCAAAGTCCAGAACAGAGACTCTGCTCTTGCCGAGAAGCGCCTTAATCGGCATATCCGCCCTGCGGATCATGGTTTCTATGTATTCACCGTATGTCTCATCCGAGTTCTCCTGCATATTCGCGAACCAGTACTTTGTATTGAGCCTGTCCATGATGTTTTCCAGTGTGAAGTAAGGAAGGCAGACATTCATCAGTCCCTCGACATCACCGATCACCATGTTCAGCGTCACAATGGCAATCATGTCGTTCGGTGCAATGACCTGAGCGAACTGCGGGTTTGTCTCGATACGCTCCAGCAGTGGATTGATATCGACTACATTCTTCCACGGTTCTCTCAAAAGCTGCATACAGGTGACCATGATCCGGTCAAGCACCGACAGCTCAATCTCCGAAAAATCCCTCGCCTTGTCGAGCGGATCTCCTGCCCCGCCCAGCATCCGGTCAATCATCGCAAAGCCGAGATTGGAAGCAAGCTCGATAATAACCGTACCCGGCAGAGGGTTGAAATTGATAATTCCCAGTATAACCGGATTACTCAGTGCATTCGTAAATTCCGAAAAGGTAAAGGTCTCGGAGCTTGCCACGCTGACCTGTACATTTTTCCTCAGATGAATCGGCAGGTTGGTGGACAGCAGCCGTCCGTAATGATCAAATATAATCTCGAGCGTACGCAGATGCTCCTTGGAGAATTTCGCCGGTCTTTTGAAATCATAATTCTTGACCTGTTTTTCCTTATCCTCCTTCATCTCCTCGACATCAAGCTCACCGGAACTCAACGCCTGGAGCAGACTGTCTATCTCGCTCTGAGATAACACGTCTCCCAACTTGCCTCACCTCCCTTATTGGCATATCAAACGCTTACTGATAAACCTCATTCATGACTACTTTATAGATGAACTTGGAGTCGAACATGCTCTGTATTCTCTCCAAGACCTCCTTCTCAATCGTTTCCTTGCCGGCAATCGCCTCATCCTTCGTGTACTGCGCAAACACATCGTTGATCTCTCCTTTGATCAGGCTGACCTTCGACTCAATGTTTGCCCCACCGTACGTTTCATAGTCCTTGTCCTTTGTGTTCATCGCAAGGGAGACCGTCACAACCGCATAATGATCCTTGCCGTCCGCATCCTTTTTCAGCGGAATTGTCAGGCTGTCCGGAATGTCATAGGCTTCCGTATCCGCCATCGAAATGACTTCTTCTTCCTCCTGTTCGTCCGTTCCAAGCTCCAGATTGATGGCAGTCGCAATGCTGCCCACCAGCGAAGCGGTCGCCTTGTTCGTGCTCGTCACGCTGATCATCGTAATCACAGACAATGCAATGTTTACAATCAGCAGAGCCAAAATCAAAATTGATAATAAATTCTTTTTCATCGCTAACCTCTTATATTTTTTAATCGATCGTGCTTAACTCGTGATAAAGTTTAATCTCCACTCGTCGGTTTCTCGCCCTGCCCTCCGGTGTCGTATTGTCCGCAATCGGCACATATTCTCCGCGTCCGGAATGCTTCACCTTTGCCGGGTCAAGATTCGTCGTCTCCATAAAATAATCGAACACCGCAAGT
>JAFUZE010000117.1 GCA_017476765.1 Lachnospiraceae bacterium | reverse complement strand
CATGAAAACCGTGCCGCTCTCCGAGGAGAAACGCATGCGGATCATCGGGAGAATCGACCGCATAGACAAGGTGGAAAAGGACGGCAGTACTTACCTCAAAATCCTTGACTACAAGTCCGGCAACAATCAATTTGACCCGGTATCGCTCTATTATGGGACACAGCTCCAGCTGGCGGTATATCTGCATGCAGCGCTCATTCTGGAGCGGCAGCAGAAGGAGCAAAGAGGAGAAAGCGGAGAGGTCATACCGGCGGCGATTCTCTATTATCATATGCAGGATCCTTTTGTCGAGCGCTCGCAGGAGCAGATGAGTGATGAGATGATTGAGGCACAGCGGATGGATGCCATGCGCATGGACGGACTTGTGAACGAGCAGGAGGAGTGCATTGCGATGCTGGATGCGTCGTTTGACTCACATTCCGACGTCATTCCCGTAGAACGCAAAAAGAGCGGAGGGTACACCTCGGCTTCAAAGGTGGCAGACAGTGACCAGTTCGAGGTGATTTCAAACTATGTCGAGCAAAAAATGGTGAATCTTGCGGCAGAAATCTTAAGCGGAAGAAAGGCGGTAGATCCGTATGAGCGCGGAGGAAGAAGCGCATGTACTTACTGCGAATTTGCGTCGCTTTGCAAATACGATGAAAAAATACCGGGCTATCAGAAAAGAGAGCTGGACAGTATGACAAAAGAAGAAGCAATGCAGAATATGCGCAAGGCAATCGAGTGAAGGAAGAAAAGAGCATGGGAGTTATATATACCACGGAACAACAGAGGGTGATTGACGAGACGGGAAAGGATATTTTAGTCTCTGCGGCGGCAGGCTCCGGTAAGACGGCTGTTCTGGTCGCCCGCATTTTGCGTATGATTACGGACAAGGTTCATCCGGTGGACATTGACCGGCTTTTGATCGTGACGTTCACAAAGGCAGCGGCGGATGAGATGCGGGAGCGTATCAGCAGGGCGATTCAAAAGCAGCTTCTCACAGAGCCGGACAACCAGCAGCTCCAGCGGCAGGCAACGTACATCCACAAGGCGCAGATTACGACGATCGACAGCTTTTGTAAGTATCTGATCTCCAATCACTTTGAGGATATCGGCGTCGATCCTTCCCTCCGCGTAGCGGATGAGGCGGAGACAAGACTGCTGATGAAGGATGTGATGGCGGAGCTGATGGAGGAAAAGCATGTGGAGGCAGAGGAGGAGTTTATAAATTGTCTCGAGTGCTTTGCCACAGGGAAAGCGGAGGAGACGTTTGAAGAACAGATCTTAAAGCTGTTTCACTTCGCAATGAGCTATCCGTGGCCAAAGGAGTGGCTTCGGGAAGGGCTCAAGGTCTATGCGTGTGAGTCGGAGGAGCAGCTGATGCAGACTTCGTTTATGCAGGAGCTGCTTGAGGAGGTGCGCCTGCAGATCAGCGAGGCACACCGTCTGATCGGGAGGGCACTTTCCGTCTGCGATGAGCCGGATGGACCGTACATGTATGGGGAGCTGCTGGGTGAGGAGCTTGCGGGAATTTCTGCGCTTTTAAGGTGTGAGACGTATGACGATTATTATCAGGCATTTTCAGCCCTTTCCTTTGGAAGGCTGCCGTCCAAAAAGGATGCGTCCGTGAGTCCGGATAAGAGGGAGCTTGTCAAAAATCTGCGTGCGCAGGCAAAGGAACTGCTTTCCCACTTTCGGGAGTCCTATTTTGCCCTGCCTGCCGAACGGGCGTTTCTCGATATCAAAGGCTGTCAATCCAATGTGGAGGTGCTGGTTGAGACAACGCTTGCGTTTATGGATAAATATGCGCAGAAAAAAGCAGAGAAGAAGCTTATGGATTTCCCGGATATGGAGCATATGGCGCTCGATATTCTCTATACAGAAAAGGACGGACAGAGGGTTCCGTCTGCGACGGCACTTTTGTACCGTGACTATTTCGAGGAGATCATGATCGATGAATATCAGGACAGCAATCTCGTACAGGAGCTTTTGCTTATGAGTATGGTTCGTACAAAACCGGGCGGGAGAAACTGCTTTATGGTAGGCGATGTCAAGCAGAGTATTTACAAATTCCGGCTGGCAAGACCGGAAATCTTTATGGATAAGTATGCAGCCTTCGGGGAGGAGGGCGAACAAATCCGCATTGATCTGCATCAGAATTTCCGGAGCCGGAGCGAGGTGCTTACAACCGTCAACCGGATTTTCGAGCAGATCATGGATGCCTCGCTGGGCGGGATTACATACGATGAGTCGGCAAAGCTCAATCCCGGCGCTTCGTACGAGGAAAATCCTGACTGCGCAGCGGAGCTGCTTTTATACGAATGTAAGGAGGAAGACGAGGAATCTTCGCTCACCGGAAGGGAAGGGGAGGCGGAGATGGTTGCGCTTCGCATCCAGAATATGGTCGGTCAGATGGAGATCAAGGATGAGGAAAAGGGCGGTGCGCGCAAGGTGCGTTACGGGGATATCGTCATTTTGCTCCGCTCTGCAGGCAGCTACGGGCAGGATTACAAGAAGGCGCTGGAAAAGAGAGGAATCCCTGTGTATATTCCGGTCAGCACCGGATATTTTGCCGCAACGGAGATTCGGGAGCTCCTCGATTACCTGAAGGTGCTGAACAATCCGTACCATGATGTTCCGCTCTGCGGGCTGCTCAAAAGTCCGTTTTTTGAGTTTACCGACGAGGAACTGGCACAGGTGAAGGGGAGCCTTTCAGAGGAGGAGCAAAAGCTGCACTATTACGAGGCGATGAAACGATTTGTGCAGCAGGATGAAGAGTGGCAGGACAAAGAGCAGCAGGACGAAGCGCAGAGAGGGAAAGAAGAGCGGCAGGACAAAGAGCAGCAAGACGAAGAGCAGCGGGACAAAGAGCAACAAGACGAAGAGCGGCAGGACAAAGCGCAGAGAGGGAAAGAAGAACGGCAGGGCGACGAAGCGTTACGGAACAAGGTCGATGCGGCGCTTCAAACGATTGGGCAAAACCGCCGGAAGGCAGTGTATCTGAGCGTCTATGAGCTTCTTTTGGAGCTGATGCGCCAGAGCAATTATATGGAGTATGAGGCTGCGCTTCCGGCAGGAGGACAGCGCAAGGCAAATCTCGAGATGCTGCTGCAGAAGGCGGCTGATTTTGAGCAGACCAGCTATCACGGGCTGTTCGACTTTGTCCGTTATATGGAGCAGCTCGAAAAATATGAGGTGGATTTCGGGGAGGCAGGCATCCTTGACGAGCATATGGATGCAGTGCGGATTATGACGATTCACAAGTCAAAAGGACTGGAATTTCCGGTCTGTTTTGTGTGCGGACTTTCCAAGCGGTACAATATGACCTCGGCATATGACACAGTGCTGCTGGATATGGAGCTTGGTATTGCCGTCGATTACATGGATGCGGGCAGGCGCATCAAGGCGGGGACGATTTATAAAAGGTATTTGTCCGACAAGGTCAAAAAGGACAGCCTCGGAGAAGAAATGCGTATTTTGTATGTGGCGCTGACGAGGGCAAAGGAGAAGCTGATCATGACCGGCAATGTAACACAGCTGCAGTCAGCGTTAAAGCCGTTTGCGGGGCTTGAAGGAGGAGGGCTGCTTCCGTATGCGATTCGCAGCAGTGTGACGAACAGCCTGACGTTCATTCTGGCAGCATTTTGCAATGCGGGCTGTCTGGAAGAGCTGTGTCAAATCGTACATGAGGCAGATGTGATGCAGGCAGATTTTCGGCATGAGACAAGGCGGGAATACCGCAAGGAAGTGCTGCTTGATCAGATGAAGGGGGAGAGCGGCGGCAAGCTGTACCGGACGCTGAAGGAGAGGTTTGCGTTCGAATATCCCTACCAGATGCTGTCGAAGCTGTATACAAAGACAAGTGTGTCTGAGCTGAAAAAGGCTGCGATGGAGGAGGATGAGGACGTGCATGTACTTTTTGAGACGGACGACCGCACCATCGCCTATTTGCCGAAGTACATGCGTGAAGGGGAGGAAGCCGGAGGCGCAGAGCGGGGCAGCGCCTATCATAAGGTATTGGAACTTCTCTCCTATGAAAAATATCAAGCTTCGGATGTAAGCCAAAAAGAGCTTTGTGACGAGATCGGAGAGGATATGCAGCGGTTTGTCGATGACGGACTGCTGAGCGAGGCGTACAGGCAGCTCGTCCTCCCGGAGCAGATTGCTGCCTTTTTGCAGAGCCAAAGCGCCGGACGTCTGGGGCAGGCGGCGCAGAGGGGTAAGCTTTTTAAGGAGCAGCCGTTTGTCATGCAGATTCCGGCAAACCTGCTCGGCGAGGAGTTCCCGGAGGAAGAAGGCGTTTTGATACAGGGAATCATCGACGTGTATTTCGAGGAGAAGGGGGAGCTTGTCGTGCTCGACTATAAGACAGATCGCGTCAGAGAGGCACAGGAGCTCATCAGCCGCTATCAGACACAGCTTGACTACTATGCAAATGCCCTTGAGAAGCTGACCGGAATGCATGTCAAGGAGAAGCTGATCTACTCCTTTGCGCTAAGGCAGGAGATCGCTCTCTGATTCCGGAAGCCCGCATTCTCAATCGGTTTGTGCCGCTCCCTCCGCCTGCTTTCGGTAAGAGGCGGAAAGCTCCGGCTCTCCAAGGTCCTCATAGCAGTCCGCAAGGGCAAGCAGCGATTCCTTTGTCTGAATACTTAATTTGAGTATACATTCTGTCTCGAAAGCGGCATTATAATACCACAGGACTGCTTCCGTAAGATCGCCCTGACTGCGGTAGTAATCGCCGAGCTCCATACAGATTTCGCTGCATCCGTCGAGCGCCACCGCTTTCATCGCATACTTAAAAAACTGTGGGATTTCATGCCGGATGCGGTAGGCTCTTGCCAAAATGCATGCCGCTTCCTTGATTTCGTCCGATGAGCGGTTCACATCCTCGATGCTGTCCAGAAAGGTCGGGATAGCGCGGATAAAATCGTCCTCCTTACCGGCAATCATCAGCTCCTTCGCATAGATGTTATGTAAACGTTTGTCCGGGCGGATGCCCTTTTCGTGCATCCGGACGAACGCAGATAAATCCCTGCCGGCATGATCGCCCTGCGGCAGATGCAGAATCTCCACGTCACTGTCATAGATGACAGGGTCCAGGCGCACAGCCTCATGAATGGCACCTTCCCAGACAAAGCGGCGAATCCGCTTATATAATTTCGGCCGATATTCTCTGTCAAAGTTGTAGATCGTGTTATGGGACAATTGGTTTACATAATACATCTGCACGATATCGATTTCCGGCAAAAGGCTCTGCTTGAGCAGGAGGAATCGCTCGCGGTTTTCTTCATCCAGCACCTCATCGGCATCGGCACAAAAGATATAATCCTTGCTTGCCTTTGAAAATGAATAATTCCTTGCATCACTGAAATCACCTGTCCAACGAAAGTCATAGACAAGATTCGTGTATTTCCGGGCAATTTCTTTAGTGTTGTCGGTGGAACCTGTATCAACAACTATTATTTCGTCCATCACAGCCTGATAGGATGACAGACATCTTGCAAGAACCTCCGCCTCGTTTTTGACGATCATACATAGGGAAATAGTAATCATAGGCCGTTCCTTCTTTCCGATTTCGTTATTATTCTAAGTTTAGCATATCTTTTCCGAAGATTCTACAAAAGTATCTCCATGACAAAATAATTTATAAAACCGGCTGACCGCTGAAGTGTAACAGCTGTCTCCACTTTGGCAAAATGAACATATACATAATAGGAAAGAGCACAAAAAGCAGGAAGCAGGAGCAATGAAGAGACATCAAACATTTCCGGAAGGAGAGGAGTTAAAGAGCAGACAGATGCCTGATCGGAGCCGGCGTGCAGGGGAAGAGGAATCCAGGCAGATTCATCCTATGATACAGTTTGACCGGGAACGTGTGCCGGAGCGGGTGATCTTTGCAAAGGGAGCGGGGGCATTTGGCGTTTTTCAGCCTTATCCCGGCATGGCAAGGTACACAAAGGCGGATTTTTTACAGTCACAGGAGCGCATGACCAAAGTGTTTGTGCGGTTTTCTGCATTTTTAGGGTCGCAGGGCTCTTCCGATACGGAGAGGGATCTGCGCGGATTTGAGACCAGATTTTATACGCGGGAGGGAAATTTCGATCTGCAGGGATGCTCCCTTCCGGTTTTTTTCCTCCGCGACGATAGCAAGTTTATCGACATGGTTCACGCGATGAAGCCTGCGCCTGACACGAATGTCCGAAGCCGGGAGCGCTTTTGGGAATTTATCGCCCGCACGCCGGAGACGACGCACATTCTTACATGGCTTTATACGGACAGAGGAACCGTAAAGGATTACATTCATATGGACGGATGGGGAGTCAACACCTATGTCTGGGTCAATGCAAATGGAAACAGATGCTATGCGAGATGTCACTTCAAAACGATGCAGGGGCTTCAGACCTTTGACCGGCAAAAGGCACGAGGGCTTAACTGCTCCGATCCGGACTTTGCGATGCGGAGCTTGTATCAGGCAATTGCAGACGGCAATTTTCCGCGCTATGAGCTGCGTGTACAGATCATGTATCCGGAGGATTTTGCGAAGCTGAGCTTTGACCCGCTCGATGATACGAAAATATGGCCGGAGCATTTGTTCCCGCATAGAAAGGTCGGAATACTGACATTAAATGAGAACCCGCACAATTTTTTAAGGCAGGTCGAGCAGTCTGCCATTTCGCCGGGCAATGCCGTGCCGGGAATTGTGCCGTCCGCAGAGCCGATGTTCCGCAATCGTGCGTTCTGCTGTCTGGATGCGCAGAGATATCGAATCGGCGAGCATTTTAGGAAGCTGCCGGTCAATCAGTCAATCACTCGGAATCTGCCTGCCTTCGATGAGGAGAAAGGTTATATTGCGGGAACGCCGCATTATAAACCGGATGATTTTACACAGGCGGGAGAGCATTATCGCTCAATGACTCTGTATGAGAGACAATGCCTGCATGACAACCTTGCTGCAGAGCTTTATGCATGCAGAGAAGCGCTTATAGGGCGCGTCCTACACAATCTCGGAGCTGCAGACAAGCGGATGGAGCGAGAGGTGGCGGCGGCAGTGAAAAGCTATCAGACGGGGACGGTGCAACGTTTCGCAAATGACTGGGGCAAATGAACAGTGAAATCGTAACATTCTTCGACAAATTTTACTTGTCTTTTTGACATGCCGGTTGTATAATTATGGTAGGTAAATGGCTTAAGGAGGTGACTTTATGCAGATCGGTGCAGTTGGAATGAGTTTCCAGCCATATATTTACAACACGAATTATGTGAGTGCGAACAGCTTGAACAAGATTTCGCCGATCGAGGATGATGCGTTAAAGAGCTCTGTCGATTATAACAGCAGCAGAAATCAGAATCCTCTTAAGATGGGGCAGACGGCGAATTTTGCGGACGTGCTTGCGATGCAGTTTCAGTTAGGTCAGAACAATGCTGCAAGGATTATGAAGCCTGCAGCGGAATTTGAGGCAGCAGATACTGCGGAGTCAGAGGCACAGGCAGCTGAAAACTTGGCGGAGCCGGTAAATGCACAGACAGAGGCTGTCATAGAGACTACTGCGGAAAATACAGCTGATTTGAGTCAAAGCTTTAGTCAGGGTGGTGCATCCGCTTATATGATGAGCCGTGCAATCGATGCCTATACGATGTCGATGGCAGTCTGATTGCGGTATCCTGCGACAGCAGGAAACAAAACAGAATAGGTATGATAACAGCCGGACCTTCAGGTCCGGCTGCTTCTTTTGCTTCTTTATTTAAAACGTTTCAAGTCATATTTTGGTGCGATATCCTTCCACTTGGAGATTCCGATCGTCTTTAAGTACGGCTTCGTATATTTTTCCGCACCGGTTGTATCCATATATTTAAACACATTATAGGCAGGCTTCTGGTTGCCGGCACTGTCCTTTAAGCCAAAGTACAGCCCCTGCGCCGCTTCTCCGCCGTTATCGATATCGGAACGGAAGATGACGGCATCGATCATCGGGTCAAATTCCGCTTTATAGTAGGTGTACGCAATCGCCGCAGCCTGTACATCCGTTCCGCTGCTGGATGTAAAGCCTTGCTCGGATAAGATGATTCGTGTCTTGCTGCCGAAATTCTTCTTAACGTATTTGGTCAGGATACTCAGGTTCTTCGGAGATACAAAATCGGCGTTTGTGTCATTCGGTGCCAGAGTATCTTTCCATGTGGCAGCGGATGTCAGAATGGAAGGATAGGCATGATATGCCAGATTCCACTGAATATTTTTTTGCTGCGCCTTGATTTCCTTGTTGAATGCCTCCATAAACGGTTTTGCGCCCCAGTCGCCGTTTCGGTCGCTCCAGGTATGGTCGGTACAGATGTATACTCTGGAGTTTTTCGAATGGCTTCTGACTGCGTAATACATAATGCGGAAGGTGCCCGCATAGTTTTTCATGAAAGCGCTTCTGGATATATTGCCGGCATAGTACCACTCCGGATGAATGTTGACCTCGTTGCCCAGAATCCAGTTGTCCACATGACAGTCGCTTTGGGAATACGTTTCAGCCAGAAAGCTCATGACTGCCTCGAAGGTCTCCCTTGCTTTTTTCTCCTGTACATTGATTGCATAAAATGGTTTTCCGGGCTTTCTTCCGCTCTTTAAAATCATGTATTTCGTCGATTCGTTGTAGCTGATCATAATCTGACATGTCACAGTGACACCCATGTCATTTAAGGCGGAGATCGTAGGTCCCCATGCGTCGTTAAAGTGATAGGTTTTGCCGTTGTATCGGTAAAGCTTTAGGTTGGAACCGCTAAGTACATGGTTTAAATCCATATTGATAAATGTATGACTGAGATTCAGATCCGAAATCATACTGCTGTCCTGCGGCATCTGCAAGCCCTTCTTTGAGTGTGACTTCGGAAAAGCAGCCGTATAAGCGGCAGCGGCTTCCGGATTGGAGATATAGGCACCGCTGCTGAGCAGCTGGTACTTGCTGCCGCTTTTGACCGCAAGGGCATATTTGTACTGAATCAGATCGTTATCATTGTCATCACGCAGCGGTAATGTAAACGCGATCTTCTTCTGTTTGATTGTCTGATCGATCACTTTCATATACTTATTAGTATTCGGATCAAGCGCTACCAGGTAGTAGGAGTCATCGGAGCTCTTGATACGCTTTGATACGGTATAGGAGACTGTCAGTGTATTCATTTTGGAAATACTGCATTTTTTTAATTTGGCGGAGGATGAAGTTGCCTTGTACTCCTTGACCCCTTTGGTGACCTTGACTTTGAGCACCTTGGAATCCTTAGAGTACGCTCGCTCCCCGATCGAATCGGTGTTGTAGGCACGCAGCTTAAAGTAATAGGTCTTGCCCTTTGGCATGTTCGTCAGTTGTGCGGATGAAGCGGACGCTTTTAGCGGAAGCGTATTCACATTCGATTTAAAGTTCTTTTTGGTGGACATCAGGAGCTCGTAGCCCTCAATATCCTTCATTTTCTTGAACGTCACCTTTATTTTGCCGCTCGAAGGGTTCGTCACCTTAGACAACGTCGGAGCCGATTTTGGTGCCGCAGCTTCCCATTTGGCATATAGCGTTATATTGCCGATGGAATTGAGCGGAATGGTCGTCACCTCGCCGCCGGTAAATGCAGCATCCTTATAAAAGCCTTTAAAGATGTATCCCTTTTTCTGTACAGCCTTAGGAATCGTGACAACATCATTGTATGTATAGGAGTAAGGAACATACTCGCCGGAGTACAGGTCAAAGGAGCCGCCGTCAAGCCGATAATCAATCGTAAACGTCGCAAAATCCCCCCAGACTGCTTTATATGTATAGTTTGTTGTTACTTTTTTGGTCGTGTTTGCATTTCTTGTTTTGCCGGTGGAGATCAGCTCGCCGGTTTCGGAATCTGTCTCATACTCTTCCCATTTATTTTTGAATTGATAAGGGCTGATGAGATTTTTCGCTTCCGCCTGCTTGATATATTCGGAAACAAACTCGTTTTTTTGCGCAGTTACCTGAAAAGAGGTGTTTCCGTCTTCGTCCACAGCACCGTTGTAATCAAAGGTCAGGGTGAAGGTTGTCGCACCTGCCTGCGCCTGATCAAGGGAATCATCCGGGACAGCGGAATCATCCGGAACAGCAGGAGTTTCAGCATCTGTGTCGGAATTCGACTGCTCCGATGAATCGGGAATTTCTGATAAACGGTCTTTTGGCTGAGAATTATCGTAATCCTGATTGATTTCGGAAGAAGAGTCAGAAGAAGCGTCCGGCAATCCCTGGGAAGGGATATCCTGATCATCCTCAGGGAGGGAAGAATCCGTCTCTTCATCGGCGGATGATTCGGAGCTTTCAGGTGGTATTGCTTCGCCATCCTCTGTCGTGGGCTTGTCCGCATCAGAAGAAGGGGAAGCATCAGAATGGTTATCGTCTAAACGTGTATCATTGTTCGAAACAACGTTTGAAGCGGAAGCCGGAATCACCGGATAGGACAGACTTCCCAAAAGCAGAGTGAGTGCCAGAAAGGTGCTGAGTAATCGCCTCTTCCCTTTTGGCAGGTTAAAATGCAGCATAATTGTGCCTCCTTTTTCTTTTTGTGTGAGTATTCGACCGGATCTCCGGCTCAAAAAGCTAGGATTTCCGAAGCGGAATGAGTGGATATCCTACATTCGCAATTTCGCAGAGCTTCGCCCCACTTCTTGTTCATGTAGGGCGGGTCATAAAGCCTCTTCTCCACTTGCAAGCAAACTTGCCGTGGAGCAAGGCTTTTGACCCTGTAATCATATTATAAGGTATGGATGCTCTTTTTTCAATGTGGGGATGTGTGAAACCTGTGTAAAATAATCCTGTTTTTTGACTCCGTTCGTGCGTATGCTTGTGATGCCTCTTTCCCTGTGCCTCCTATCCGGAATTTTTTGTTTAAAAAAATAACACAAGAGACCTTATAAAAGTAGAGTGATAAGTTTACATAATAGTACTTTACATAATATAAAATAACATAAGAAATCCTATTTTTCAAAAGCCGCTGAAACACAAGATATAGTTTAATTCGGTCAAAAGAAACACAAGATTATGTTAAACAACCAGCCACAAGGCATTTGAGATGAAACAGGAAGGAAAACCATATTCGGAAGCTGCAAAACAGAATTTCATAGCAGCTTTTATTAAAAGGAATTGATAAGATTGAAAATGCCGAATTGTTTGAAAATCAGCGACCATGACACTCATGTCGAAGCAAAAAGCAGTTTTACTGCAAATCGAATCGGTCAATAGCAGATATTGATTTCATAACACATAAGACCACAATATCTAGTATACATAAAGCATTCAAAAAGATGAAATTATTTGTAAACCATTTGTAATACCGATAAATTCTGTCTTTTCCTGACACTACTAAATAATGGGTGCATAATTTATGACAACCACAAGATATAGATGCGAATTAAGTAACTACTGTATTTAAACCCTCCATTCATTTCTTGTTGAAAAAAAGCAGAATCTTAGTATAATGGAAGTAGCGTAAAATTTAACATTGGAGGAAATGCCATGGCAAATGTGAGACGTATCTATGTGGAGAAGAAAGAGGATTTTGCGGTCAAAGCAAAAGAGCTAAAGGAGGATGTCAGAAATTATCTTGGAATGGAGCAGGTGACAAATGTCCGGGTATTCATTCGCTATGACATTGAAAACCTGTCGGAAGAGACCTTTCGGAAGGCGTGCAAAACGGTGTTCAGCGAGCCGCCGGTCGATCTTTTATATGAAGAAACCTTTGAGGTACCGGAGGGGGCACATGTATTCAGCGTGGAATATCTGCCGGGACAGTTCGACCAGAGGGCGGATTCCGCACTGCAGTGTGTGAAATTTCTGAAGGAGGACGAGGAACCGGTTATAAAAACAGCTGTTACATATCTGTTTGAGGGCGCGATCAGTGAGGAGCAGTTCGAGCAGATCAAGGCTTACTGCATCAATCCGGTCGATTCGCGTGAGACGGATATGGTAAAGCCGGAGACTCTGATCACACAGTTTGAGGAGCCGGCGGATGTTCTGATTTTTGACGGTTTTCAGGATATGGATGGAAAACGATTCAGGGAGTTGTATGATTCGTTAGGTCTTGCCATGACATACAAGGATTTTCTTCATATTCAAAAGTATTTTAAGGAGGAGGAAAAAAGAGATCCTTCCATGACGGAAATCCGTGTGCTGGATACTTACTGGTCGGATCATTGCCGTCATACGACCTTCTCGACGGAGCTTACGGACGTTTCTTTTGGAGATGGTTACCTGAAGGCTCCGTTGGAAAAGACCTACCAGCAATATTTGAACACAAGGGAGGAAATTTTTCAGGGAAGAGAGGATAAATTTGTCTGCCTGATGGATTTGGCTCTTATGGCGATGCGAAAGCTCAAAAAGGACGGTAAGCTGCAGGATCTGGAGGAATCGGACGAAATCAATGCCTGTTCGATCGTCGTTCCGGTCGAGTTTGAGAAGGAAGACGGAACGACGGAGACGGAGGAATGGCTTGTATTTTTTAAAAATGAGACGCACAACCATCCGACGGAGATCGAGCCCTTCGGAGGGGCTGCAACCTGTCTGGGCGGCGCCATCCGCGATCCGCTCTCCGGGCGCGGGTATGTGTATCAGGCGATGCGTATTACCGGCGCTGCAGACCCGACGGTTCCGGTGTCTGAGACGATGAAGGGCAAATTATCCCAGAAGAAGCTTGTCCGCGGTGCTGCGAGCGGCTATTCCAGCTATGGGAACCAGATCGGTCTGGCGACGGGCTTTGTGAAGGAGCTTTACCATCCGGATTATGTGGCAAAGAGAATGGAGATCGGGGCTGTCAT
>JAFUZE010000116.1 GCA_017476765.1 Lachnospiraceae bacterium | reverse complement strand
ACGGCTTTGTCACAAAAACCAATGTGGAGGAGCGGATTGAGGATATGCTCTCCGATGCGGAATACGAGATGTTCAATCACAAGATCGAGGTAAAAAGTGCGCCGGGCTACCGCGAGCGTCTTACCGGCGGCAAAGAGTAGAAGGCGAAAGGCAGCAGGCAGGGCAAAGGAAGCAGGAAGCGGAAGGCAGCCATCCTGTAAAAGTATAAAAAAAGTATAAATCGAGCGGAATGGGGTTGCAAAATTTTACCGGAGGGGATATTATAGGATTTGTGGTTAGCAGTCAATCGAGATGAGTGCTAACAGCTATAGACGGAAGAAGTTAATTCAAAGATAATTTTTATGATGAAGGAGGCTTTTCACATGAAGTTAGTACCACTTGGCGACAGAGTCGTATTAAAGCAGTTAGTCGCAGAGGAAACAACCAAATCCGGCATTGTATTACCGGGACAGAACAAGGAAAAACCACAGCAGGCAGAGGTTGTTGCGGTCGGTCCGGGCGGAGTCATCGACGGAAAAGAGATCAAGATGGAAGTCAAGGCAGGAGATCAGGTCATTTATTCCAAGTATGCAGGAACTGACGTTAAGCTGGATGATGAGGAATATATCGTAGTAAGACAGAGCGATATTCTGGCAATTATTGAAGCGTAGTCTTTGGCAGTACGGAATCGTAACGATATCATTTTAGGAGGCAAAAATCATGGCAAAAGAAATTAAATATGGCGCAGAGGCGAGAGCCGCATTAGAGGCCGGTGTCAATCAGCTTGCAGACACCGTGAGGGTAACACTTGGACCGAAGGGAAGAAACGTAGTGCTGGATAAGTCCTACGGCGCACCGCTCATCACGAACGACGGTGTGACGATCGCAAAGGAAATCGAGCTGGAGGACGCATTTGAGAACATGGGTGCGCAGCTCGTCAAAGAGGTTGCGACAAAGACGAACGACGTTGCCGGTGACGGTACGACGACCGCAACCGTTTTAGCACAGGCGATGGTAAATGCCGGAATGAAGAATCTGGCAGCCGGAGCGAACCCGATCATCTTAAGAAAGGGTATGAAGAAGGCAACGGATTGTGCTGTTGAAGCAATCGAGAAGATGAGCTCAAAGGTAAACGGCAAGGAGCACATTGCGAAGGTTGCGGCAATCTCCGCAGGTGACGAGGAAGTCGGAAATCTTGTGGCAGATGCGATGGAGAAGGTATCCGGTGACGGTGTTATCACGATCGAGGAATCCAAGACGATGCTGACAGAGCTTGACCTTGTTGAAGGTATGCAGTTCGACAGAGGCTATATTTCCGCATATATGGCAACTGATATGGATAAGATGGAGGCAAATCTTGACAATCCTTACATTTTAATTACAGATAAGAAGATCAGCAACATTCAGGAAATCCTTCCGCTGCTTGAGCAGATTGTCCAGTCCGGCGCAAAGCTTCTGATTATCGCAGAGGATGTCGAGGGTGAAGCGCTTACGACACTCATCGTCAACAAGCTGAGAGGAACGTTCAACGTTGTAGCTGTCAAGGCTCCGGGATACGGTGACAGAAGAAAAGCGATGCTCGAGGATATCGCAATTCTGACTGGCGGCACGGTTATTTCGGATGAACTCGGTCTTGACTTAAAGGAGACGACGCTCGATCAGCTCGGACGTGCAAAATCCGTAAAGGTTCAGAAGGAGAATACTGTCATTGTGGACGGAGAGGGCTCGAAGGATGCCATCGATGCGCGCATCGGCTCGATCAAGAAGCAGATTGAGGAGACGACATCCGAATTTGATAAGGAGAAATTGCAGGAGAGACTTGCCAAGCTGGCAGGCGGCGTAGCAGTGATCCGCGTCGGTGCAGCGACCGAGACGGAGATGAAGGAAGCAAAGCTTCGTCTTGAGGATGCTCTGGCAGCCACAAGAGCAGCTGTAGAGGAAGGTATCATCGCAGGCGGAGGTTCCGCTTATATCCACGCATCGAAGGAAGTGGAAAAGCTTGCAGATACGCTTGAGGGCGATGAAAAGACCGGTGCACAGATCGTGCTCAAGGCTCTGGAGTCACCACTGTACCACATTGTTGCAAATGCAGGTCTGGAGGGCTCTGTCATTATCAATAAGGTGAAGGAATCAGAGGTCGGTGTCGGATTTGATGCGCTGAAGGAAGAGTATGTAGATATGATCGCATCCGGCATTCTGGATCCTGCAAAGGTGACCAGAAGCGCATTGCAGAATGCGACAAGCGTAGCTTCTACATTGCTGACAACAGAGTCCGTTGTTGCCAATATCAAGGAAGACGCTCCTGCAATGCCGGCAGGTGCAGGCGGAATGGGCGGCATGATGTAAGTCTTTGAAAGAAACAGAATACGATAAATAAGGAAAGAGGAGCTGATGCAGCAGATGCGCAGCTCCTCTTTCTGTCTGCATACAGGCGGACATCATGATCTCATTCCATTGTTTCTGTGCTGCATGGCTTCCGATAAACAAAAATTTGCAATAAAATGCATAAATTTGCAAAAAATCATCCTATTTTCTCGATTTGTGGTATAATTTACCGCAATATGCAAAAAAGGTATAGGAGGTTATCAGGACATGAGTTATTCGATCAAAGGAAGATTGACCAGGGCAGTTATTTTGATGATTGCTGTTGTGATGCTGGTTTCTACAGCGGCGATTGTCTCCATTTCCGGGACAAAGCTTGTAAATCAGACAACGGAGAGTTTGCAGCTGCAGGCGGATATGTATGCAGTAGTCATCAACAGCTGGATAGAGTCGGAACGGGTGATGGTGGAGGAAACTGCGGCAAGCGTGGCAACAAGCTATACGGACGCTCCATCCGATGAGATGACACAGAAGATTGTCAGTGCCCATGCGCAGGGAAGGGACGAGCTTCTGAACCTGTACTGCGGAACGGCGGATAAGAAATTTATCCAGTCCGATGTTGCGGCAGGTACGCCGGAGGGCTATGATCCGACCTCCAGAGGCTGGTATCAAAGCGCAGCGGCAGCAGGCGGGACGATCGTGACGGACCCATACATGGATGTGATTATCGGAGGCATGTGTGTCACGATTGCATCTCCTGTTATCGTAGACGGACAGCTCAAGGGCGTCATCGGAGCGGATGTGACATTGGATACGATTACCGGTATTATGGCACAGATTACGAATCAGGAAGGCGAATATGGATTTTTGGTGGACGGAAGCGGTAATTACATCATTCACAAGGAATCCAAGTATGAGCCTACCGAGGATGCGGCATCCGCTGTGACGGACGTTTTGCCAAAGCTCGGCGAGCTGATTACAAATCCGGGAAGCAAGGTGCTCCGGATTGCGGACTATGACGGCAAGAGCAATTATTTTGCGACCGCCCAAATTGAAAGCAGCGGCTATACGCTTGGTGTGGCAGTTCCGTACGGACAGGTGGTAAAGTCGCTCAATGAGATGGTTTTTGTTGCCCTCATTATCGCGGTTGTGGCAATCGGCGGTGCGGTTGCCATTATGTTGGGGTTAGTCGGAAAGATGTTAAAGCCGATGGAGATAATGAAGACCTTTATCAAGGAAAAAATTATCGGCGCAGAGAATACCCAAAAGCAGAAATCCGAGGTGCAGGAGATCAATTATCTGATTCAGGAGATGGAGAATCAGTTCATCCATACGATCTATCAGACGAGAGAGGAATCCGTACTGATCGGGAATAAGATGCAGGATACCAATACAAAGGTCAGCGGCATCAGCAGCAACATTATGGAAATCAGCGCTGCGATGCAGGAGACAGGTGCGAGCATCGAAACGCAGACAGACAGTATCCGCAATATCGACGAGACCTGTGAGTCTGTAACGCATGCAGTAGATGAGCTCGCGGCAGAGACGCAGCAGATGAACGACCGTGCGAAGGAGATCATTCAGAGAGTGGAGGCAATCGTGCCGGAGCTTTTGGAAAATCAGAAGCACGCCGTTTCCGTGACACATGAGACGAGGGAAAAGTTAGAGATTGCGATTGAGGGAGCTAAGGTTATTGAGCAGATCGTCGATGTTTCTCAGGCAATCAGCAGCATTGCCGGACAGACGAATCTTCTTGCACTGAACGCATCCATCGAGGCGGCACGTGCAGGAGAGGCGGGAAGAGGCTTTGCTGTAGTTGCGGAAGAAATCAAGAATTTGAGCAATACAACGAGCGATGAGATCGGAAAAGTCAATGAGCTGACCAAGAAGGTGACGGACAGCGTCCGGGCGCTTTCCGACGAGAGCAACAGTATTATTTCCTTCCTCGATCAGGTTGTCTTGAAGGACTACGAGCTGGTAGGAAATCTCGCAGAGAATTACAAGGAGGATGCTGCATATTACGGCAATGTCAGCAGCTCATTAGGCGGAAGTGCCAAGAATTTAAGTGCATCCATTACGGAGATCAATAAGGTGCTCAATACGATCAATCAGTCACAGGCTGAGCTGAATAATGCGGTTCAGGCAGTGAACGGAAATTTGGAGCATATCACCTATGCAAGTGAGGAGGTGTCTGAGGAGACGAAGGAAGTGCTTGAAAGTCTTGGAAACCTTCAGGAAACAATCGGAAGATTCCATGTATAAGCTTGGTAAAATGCTGTATGTTGGGCAGTAGTGCAGAAAAAAGTAACGAATCGGGAAGATTTATTTGGCATTATCACCATTGAAAAAATTTTCTCCTTCTGCTAGAATCATCTGGTAAAAGAAAATAGGACGAATGAACGACACATGTAGTGCTGGGCACATAAATCTGATTACGGTACACCATTTCGGATTTTTGAGTGCACAGCGCTTCATGTGTCTTTTTTGTCTGCAAAACAGGAGGGAAAAATTTATGCCAAGAAATCAGTTTCAGAGAATGTTTTTTGCGTTTGTCACGGTGCTAATCACGGTGCACGCATATGTGTTTTACAGCTTATACGTTGTAAACGGAAATACGCTTATGCAGGTGACGGGTGAGAGCAGCGTGCTTGGTGCAATCCGCAGTCAGGGCGGTGTGTATATGTTCGGGCAAATGATGCCGATATGGGCAGTGATCCTGATCGAGTTCTGTCTGGCGTATCTGCTCGAAAATGTGCTCGGAAGCCCGTTATCCTTTAAGCTTGCCATCAGAGTGTTCAATCCCCGTAAGAATCATCCGATGATGTTTGAGACGGCGATTATCTGTGCGACGGTCGGGATCATGTGCCCGGCAATGAGCCTGCTCGCTGCCTTTTTGTACTATCCGTACTATGCCGGCTTTCATGTGTGGACACTGCTTGCAAACTGGCTTAAGCTTGTATGCTTCAATTTTCCGTTTGCCTATTTTACGCAGCTGTTCTTTATTCAGCCTGTGGTTCGCATTATCTTCCGCACGGTCTTTAAAAAGGACATAGAGGCACATGCAAGGGAGCAGGGTGAGGAAAAACATAATCCGAAGGATGAAACAGAGGCGGTTGCGGATATTTTCAGACGGATTGAGGAAATCAAGGTGGAGCTGAAGGAAGAGCTGCAGCAGGAACTGAGGCGGTAGCTTCCGTGCTATGCTGAGCCGGCAGAAAAAATTCTGATATGAGACAGGCGGAGAGCGTCTGACCTGCAAAGCCGTAAGCGATTTGTGCTATCCCGGAAAGAAATGTCAAAATGCTATTGATTTTAAAGGCAAAAAATGGTTTACTATGAGATAGGGCTGAGCGATCAGCCAAGCGAAATTATGATGCAGAAAGGGAGACTTACACTATGATGAAACTTGTATTGATTCGTCACGGAGAGAGCGAATGGAACAAATTGAACCTGTTTACAGGCTGGACGGATGTAGACCTGAGCGAAAAAGGTCATGAGGAGGCAAAGAATGCAGGAAAGCTTTTAAAGGAGAGCGGCTATGACTTCGATGTCTGCTACACCTCATACTTAAAGAGAGCGATTCACACACTCAACCATGTGCTGGATGAGATGGATCGCGCATGGCTTCCTGTCATCAAGAGCTATAAGCTCAACGAGCGTCACTACGGTGCACTGCAGGGTCTGAATAAGTCTGAAACAGCAGAAAAGTACGGCGAGGATCAGGTAAAGATCTGGAGACGTTCCTTTGATGTGAAGCCGCCTGCACTTGAGGAGGATGATGAGAGAGCAGCCGGCAAGCAGGCAATGTACCGCGATGTGGATCCGGCAGAGCTTCCGCTTCATGAGAGTCTGGAGACGACGATCGAGCGCGTGGTTCCGTATTTTAATGACGTGATCAAGAAGGATATGGAGGCAGGTAAGCGTGTTGTGATCGCAGCACACGGAAATTCCCTTCGTGCCCTTGTAAAATATTTTGACAATGTATCGAGCGAGGATATTATCGGTGTCAACATTCCGACAGGTACACCGCTTGTGTATGAGTTCGATGACAATTTCAACGCAGTAAACCATTATTATCTTGGCGATCAGGAGGCTCTGAAGGCTAAGATGGAAGCTGTTGCAAATCAGGGAAAGAAGCAGTAAGACAGAAGCAGCTTATCTGGGAGGTAGAAGGAATGGCATGTTTTTTAGTATCAGCCGCTGAAGCGGCAGTTGTTACGGCAGTGGAGAAACACGCAGAGAACAAGGAGAAGGCAGAGATTAAAGAGACCGGCACATCGGTTGTCTCGGAAACACGGATTCCTATGAGCAGAAAGTTAAAGTGGCTTTCCTATCTTCTGTGGGGAGGTGCGATTCTTCTTGCATTTGAGCATATCTGGCATGGAGAGGTGACACCGTGGTTCCCGTTTTTGACAGCGATGTCCAATCCGGCAGATGCGGCGGAAATGTTCCATGAGATGGCGACCGTCGGAGTATGCATGGCACTTCTGATTACCGGTGTGTGGCTCGGCATCTGTTTTGCTGCTGATGCGATTGTAAAGCGCCCGGAGCGTGCAGCGGAAAAGGTTACACGTTAGGGAGGCAGAGAAAATGACATTACTGATTACGGTTTTTGCCGCAGTTGCGGTAACGGTTCTATGGTATAACCGTAAGGACGATACGATGAAGCTTGGAACGCTCTGCTGGCTGTATTGGGGTGCTTCCATCATGTGGCTTGTGGACGCGCTGTTCGAGTACGCAGAGCTGGGGGCGGACTATTTTGCACCGGCACCGGAGGAGATGTTAAACGACATGTTTCTCGGACTTTCGGTAGTTGCATTTGGTCTGGTCATCTGGCTTGTGATCCTCCTGATCAAAGACCCGAAGGGCTCTGTTAGAGCGGCACTGCGCAGACAGGCATAAGAGAACATAAGATAAATAAGAAAATATAAGATAATATTGAGAGAACAGCTTTTGATTTCAGAAAGGCAGATGACAGAGAATGTGATCTGCCTTTTTGCGTTCCGGAGCTCGTTTTTTTGTTTGCGTGGCATTTGGGATATGTTATACTGTTATTGATAAAAATTCTTATATCAGTCAGATAGAGAAAATTGGGACAGGGTAATAAAAGCAAAGAGGAATGAGAAGGAGGATGCGGAAATGGCGGATTATTTCGGGAAGGATGTTTTTAAGCTCGGCTTCGGTCTGATGAGACTGCCGAAGAAGGGCGGAGGCGCAATCGACATCGAGCAGACGAAAAAGATGGTTGATCTGTTTCTTGAGGCGGGCGGCACTTATTTTGATACTGCCTATGTATACGACAACGGAGGGTCTGAGCGGGCGATCAAGGAGGCGCTTGTAGACCGCTATCCGAGGGAGAACTACACGCTTTGTACGAAGCTGAATGCATGGATGCAGTGCCATGATGAGAAGAGTGCCAAGCAGCAGTTCTATACGAGCCTTGAGCGGACCGGGGCGGGATATTTTGATTATTATCTGCTGCACGCATTGCAGGCGGGGAACTACCGGAAGTACGATGAGTATCACATTTGGGATTTTGCGAGGGAGCAGAAGGAAAAGGGGCTGATCAAGTACTATGGTTTCTCCTATCATGCAGACCCGCAGCTGCTGGATCAGATTTTGACCGATCATCCGGAGGTGGATTTTATTCAGCTGCAATTAAACTATGCGGACTGGGAGAATCCGGATATTGCATCGAGAGCCAACTATGAGGTTGCAAGAAAACACGGCAAATCGATTACGGTCATGGAGCCGGTCAAGGGCGGTGCACTCGCTATGCCGGTACCGGAGGTTCAAAAAATACTGAAGGCTGCCGACCCGGATGCCTCCTTTGCCTCGTGGGCAATCCGTTATGTGGCTTCGTTGGACGGAATCCTCACGGTGCTTTCCGGCATGTCCAATGTGGAGCAGATGGAAGACAACCTTTCCTACATGAAGGATTTTAAGCCGCTTTCCGAGGAGGAGCAGGAGACGATCCATAAGGTTCAGGTGACGCTTGGCAGCATCCATTCCATTCCGTGCATCGCCTGTCATTATTGTACGGACGGTTGTCCGAAGCAGATTCCGATTCCGGAAATCTTTACCGCAAGGAATGAACAGCTGATTTATAACCGCTTTGCAAAAGGAAAGGAAATATACGATAAAGTCGTCGAGGGCATCGGCAGGGCTTCCGACTGTATCGGATGTAAGCAGTGTGAGAGGGCGTGTCCGCAGCATATCGGCATTACGAAGCTGTTGAATGAATGCGTGCCTGTTATGGAAGGGTAGGACGATATTCCGGAAGAGAACAGAATAGAACAGAGCAGAAAAGAACAGAACAGAAAAGAACAAAAGGAGATGTACAAATTCACTGTGCATGTTGGCGCACAGCTGAGAAAGGATACACAATGGAGCAGCTCAGGTGCGTAGTAGAGCGGATTACATATCAAAATCAGGAAAACGGCTATACGGTCATCAAGTGCCGGGCGAAAGGCTATTCTGACCTTGTGGCGGTCGTTGGGACAATGCCGGATGTACATGTGGGGAGCGTGCTGAAGCTCGGCGGCAGCTGGCGGGTGGATGCCAAGTACGGAAGGCAGTTCTCGGTGGAAGCTTGGGAGGAGACGCTTCCGGCGACCGTATTCGGAATCGAAAAGTATCTCGGTAGTGGTCTGATTAAGGGAATCGGACCGAAATTTGCCAAGAAGATTGTGAATCAATTCGGAGAAAAGACGCTGGAAGTCATCGAAGAAAATCCGGATATTTTGATTGAGGTTCCGGGTATCGGGCAGCTCCGCGTGGAGCGCATCAAAAAAAGCTGGGCAGAGCAGAAGGAAGTCAAAAACATTATGCTGTTTTTGCAAAGCCATGATGTGTCGACTTCCCATGCAACTAAGATTTTCAAGACCTATGGCGATAAGAGCATTGAGACCGTGCAGGAAAATCCGTATCGGCTTGCGGACGATATATGGGGAATCGGTTTTCGGACGGCGGACATCATAGCGGAGAAAATGGGTTTCGGTCGTGAGCGGTATGCCAGACTCAGAAGCGGAATTATGTACACGCTCAATAAGCTTGCGGAGCTGGGGCATTGCTTCGCAACGAGAGAGCAGCTGACCGCATCGGCAGCGGAGCTTCTTGGCGTGGAGGAAGAGTTCATCGTCATGACGCTCGATGAGATGATCAAACAGAAGGATGTCATTGTCGAGGACGAAGCAATCTACCTTCCGCCGTTCTTTTTCTCGGAACGCGGTACGGCGATCAGAATCAGCAGGCTTCTTGATGACAAGGAAGGAATTTATGTAAACCAAGAGGGGTTGGAAAAGCGGATTTCCGAAAGGACGGGAATGCATTACGATGAGATACAGCTTAAAGCGATTCGGGAAGCAGTATCAAAGAAGGTCTTTGTGCTGACCGGCGGACCGGGTACGGGCAAGACGACGACAACTCTGGGAATCATCACAGCTTTCAAGGAGGCTGGCGCAAAAATCCTGCTTGCAGCACCGACAGGAAGGGCGGCAAAGAGACTTTCCGAGGTGACGGGGTTGGAGGCAAAGACGATTCACAGACTTTTGGAAGTAAAGCCGCTGGATGGATACAAGAAAAATGAGGAAAACCCACTGGAGGGCGATGTTCTGATCGTAGACGAGTGCTCAATGATCGATATTATACTGATGTATAATCTCTTAAAGGCACTGCCGGATGCGATGACACTCATTCTGGTAGGAGATGTGGATCAGCTCCCGAGTGTAGGTGCCGGCAATGTGTTATCGGATATTCTGGCATCGGGAATCGTGCCGTTTGTCAGGCTTGAGCGAATATTCCGGCAGGCACAGGGCAGCAGAATTATTATGAACGCCCATCGGATTAACAAGGGGCAGAATATTGATGTGCGCGGCGGCAAGGATTCGGATTTCTTTTTTGCCCCGATGGAGACGCCGGAGGAGGCAGCAGATCTAATCGTCAAATACTGTAAGGAAAATCTGCCGCGATACTATCAGGTATCGCCTCTTACGGATATTCAGGTGCTCACTCCGATGCAAAGAGGTGTGGTCGGTGCCGTTCATTTAAATCAGCGTCTGCAGCAGGCAATGAACCCGACAAAGCTCTGTCTGCGCAGAGGTGGGACGGAGTATCGGCTGCATGATAAGGTCATGCAGGTTCGAAACGATTATGACAAAGATGTTTT
>JAFUZE010000115.1 GCA_017476765.1 Lachnospiraceae bacterium | reverse complement strand
CCAACGCACTGGCAACGGCGTTTCTGATTTAGAAGGAAAGAGAAAGGAAAGAGAAAGATGGCATTACGCAAGATTAGAGAATTGGGAGACAAAGTACTGACGAAACGATGCAAGGAAGTGACCGAGGTGACGGAGCGGACGAAAACTCTGATCGACGATATGTTCGAGACGATGTACGAGGCGCAGGGAGTCGGTCTGGCAGCACCGCAGGTTGGCGTTTTGAAAAGGATTGTTGTGATTGATACGACAGGGGAAGATCCGATTCTGCTCATCAATCCGGTGCTTGTAGAGACGAGCGGTGAGCAGTCCGGACAGGAGGGCTGCCTTTCCGTACCGGGCAAGGCTGGCATTGTCACAAGACCGAATTATGCAAAGGTCGAGGCATATAATGAGAATATGGAGAAAATCGTCGTTGAGGGAACCGAGCTTTTGGCGAGGGCGCTCTGCCATGAGCTCGATCATTTGGACGGGCATCTCTATGTGGAGAAAATTGAAGGTGACCTCTTTGATGTAGAGCCGGAGGAAGAGGAAGCGTAGAGCAGGAAGCGATCAGATAGGAAATCGAATCGGTGAGAAGCAAAGCAGGAAGCCAAACAGTCAGGAATAGAACTGACAGGAAGCGTAACAGGCAGGAAACCGGACAGGCAGAAAAGCTGCACAGGTAGGAAGCCGGACAAGCAGAAAGCGAGCCGGCAGCAGATTAAGCAGGAAGCCGAATAAGACTGAACGGAAAGAGGGAATTGCATGAGAATCGTATATATGGGAACACCGGATTTTGCGGTAAAACCGCTCGAAGCGCTGATTGCTGCCGGACATGACATTGTGCTGGCGGTCACGCAGCCGGATAAGAAGAAGGGCAGGGGCAAGGAAATGCAGCCAACGCCGGTCAAGGAGTGTGCCCTCCGGCACGGAATCGAAGTGTTCCAGCCGGTGAAAATCAAATCCGAGGAGGCAGTGCAAAGGCTGAGGGCGTGTGATGCCGAGCTGTTTGTCGTTGCGGCGTTCGGACAGATTTTGTCGCAGGAAATCCTTGATATGCCGCACTACGGCTGTGTCAACATTCACGCATCCCTTCTGCCGAAATACCGTGGAGCGGCGCCAATCCAGTGGGCGATTCTGAACGGTGAGAGGGAGACCGGAGTGACGGTGATGCAGATGGAGGCAGGACTGGATACCGGGGATATGCTCCTTAAGGAGGTCGTTTTAATCGATGCGAAGGAAACCGGAGAAACGCTGCATGACAAATTGAGCGAGGCAGGTGCAAGGCTCATTGTCCGGGCAATTCCTCTGATTGAGGGCGGGAAGCTTACCCCTCAAAAGCAAAACGATGCAGAGAGCTGCTATGCCAAAATGCTCACAAAGGAGCTCGGGCACATCCGTTGGGAAAAGAGTGCCGCAGAGATTGAGCGGCTCATCCGCGGATTGAACGCCTGGCCGAGCGCCTACACTTATTTAGAGGGAAAAACGCTCAAAATATGGGAGGCGGATGTCGTGCCGGAATCGGATGAAACATATGTGAGGCTGGCACAGGCAGAGCCGGAGCTGATCAGGCAGCCGGCGGCTGTTATCGAGGTGACAAGGAGTGAACTGCTCGTTGTGTGCGGCGAGGGACTTCTGCGTATTCTGCAGCTGCAGCTGGAAGGAAAAAGGCGGATGGGAATCGAGGAATTTCTGCGCGGAAAATCGCTTGAAAAAGGAATCAGGCTGGGGGAATAACGAAGATGGGCAGAGACGATAATATGCTTTGGCGGAGGGTGAGAATGTGATCAGCACAAGGGAGATTCTGCTCGAGATGCTCATGGACATACTGGAGCGGGGAAAATACAGTCATCTGACGATCAAGGCGGTGCTGGATAAGTATGCGTATTTAAGCCGCAGTGACCGCGCATTCATTCGGAGGGTATGTACCGGCTGCGTGGAGCGGTGCATTCAGCTTGACTATTTGCTGAATCAGCTGTCCACCACGAGGACGGAGAAAATGAAGCCGGTCATCCGCACGATTTTAAGGATGGGCGCATACCAGATTTTGTTTATGGACAAGGTGCCGGATCGTGCGGCGTGCAACGAGGCGGTTAAGCTGGCGGAGAAAAAGGGCTTTGGCAGACTCAAAGGCTTTGTCAACGGTGTCCTGCGCAATTTATCCAGACAGAAGGAGACACTCGCATATCCGGACCGCAAGGAATCGCCTGCCTTTTATCTGAGTGTGATGTATTCCATGCCGGACTGGATTGTCGATATGTGGCTTGCGCAGTATGGAGAAGCTAAGACCGAGCAGATTTTAAAGGGACTTTTGGAGGAGCGGCCGCTGACACTTCGCATGGATGAAGGGCTGTCTTTGACCGAGAGGGAACAGCTGCTTTGTGAGGTGCGGGCGGCGGGAATTGACATAGAGCCGTGCGTGGAGCTTGACTATGCATACCGCGTCGGTCATACGGATGCGCCGGATACGATTCCCGGTTTTGCGGACGGCAGATGGATGATTCAGGATTTGGGCTCGATGCTCATTACGCAGTTTGCCGGAATCAGGGAAAAGGATACGGTCATCGACGTATGCGGGGCTCCGGGAGGCAAGGCAATCCATGCCGCTGCCAAGACCGGCAGGGAAGGGCATGTTTTTGTCCGGGATATGACTCCGTATAAGCTCTCGCTCATCGAGGAAAATCTTGCACGCACGACTTATCGGAATATCACGCCGCAGCGGATGGATGCGACGGTCTTTGACGAAGCGTCTGTGGAGACCGCGGATGTGCTGCTTGCGGATCTGCCGTGCAGCGGGCTTGGCGTAATCGGCAGAAAGCCGGATATCAAGTACCGCATCCGCCCGGAGGAATTAGAGGAAGTCGCCGCCTTACAGAGAAAAATTCTTCAGACGGTGCATCCATATGTAAAAAAGGGCGGCACGCTTTTATATAGTACTTGTACACTGGACAAAAAGGAAAACGAAGAGAATGTGTCATTTATTTTGCAGAAGCTTCCGTTTTCACTCGACGGCACGCGGGAACTGCTGCCGGGAATCGATGGGACGGACGGATTTTTTATGGCACGCTTTAAGAGGATATAGCATTGGAACAGATCGATATCAAGTCTCTGACGAAGGAAGAGCTGACGCAGGAGATTGTCAATATGGGAGAGAAAAAATTCAGGGCAGAGCAGCTTTTTGAATGGATGCATAAAAGGCATGCCCGGAATTTTGATGAAATGACGAATCTGTCCAAACAGCTCAGGCAGGAGCTTGCGCAGAGATTTTTGTTTGTGTCGCTTAGGGCTGTCCGGGTTCAGGAGTCAGCGTTTGATGGAACGAAAAAGTTTTTGTTTGAACTGCATGACGGGAATCTGGTCGAGAGCGTGTTTATGCGCTATCAGCATGGAAATAGTGTCTGCATTTCGTCACAGGTGGGATGCCGGATGGGATGCCGGTTTTGTGCATCCACGTTAGACGGACTTGAGCGCAACCTGCTTCCGTCGGAGATGCTCGACCAAATCTACGCAATCGAGGTGCTGACCGGAGAGCGGGTTTCCAATGTCGTTGTGATGGGAACAGGGGAGCCGCTCGACAATTATGACAATCTGCTCAGATTTTTAAGTCTCTTAAACGATGAGAAGGGCTTACATATGAGCCTGCGAAGCGTCACGGTCTCGACGTGCGGAATTGTGCCGAATATGAAACGGCTGGCGGATGAAAAGCTCCAATTAACACTGGCGCTCTCCCTGCATGCGGCGAGCGATGAGAAGCGAAGGAGACTGATGCCTGTTGCCAACCGGTATTCGATCGGAGAACTGATGGATGCCTGCCGATATTACTTTGACCGGACGGGCAGACGCATCACGTTTGAATACAGTCTGGTGGCGGGGGAGAATGACACGGAGGATGATCTGCGCCGGCTCACAGCGCTTGCGAGAGGGATGAACTGCCATGTCAATCTGATTCCGGTTAATCCGATCAAGGAGCGGGCATATGTACAGCCGGATCGGAAGGCGGTGCTTGCGTTTAAAAACGGTCTTGAGAGAAACGGGATAAAGGTTACGGTCAGACGGGAAATGGGAAGAGATATCGATGGAGCCTGCGGACAGCTGAGGCGGAGTCATAGGAAAGCCTCGGAAGGTCTTTGATGCGGAGCCATAGGAACGCCTCGGAAGGTCTTTGATGCGGGAAGAAAAGCAACAAGCTTTGAAGGGTTCTTTCCGAATAACATATTATAAATAAGGGAAAAGAACAGGGCTGTATTAGTACTTGTTCTTTTTTTTCAACTATGCTAAAATATTAAGTCAGAGTGAAATTCGTTGTAGTACGCAGTTAAGGCGGAGTCATAAGGAGGAGACAGGGTGTTAAAGGCATTTTCGATGACTGACGTAGGAAGAAAAAGACAAATAAATCAAGATTATGTATTCGCGTCTCCGAAGCCTCAGGGCAATATGCCGAATCTGTTTATTGTGGCGGATGGAATGGGAGGACATAACGCCGGCGATTATGCGTCCAAGTATACAGTGGATACGATTGTCAGCGAGATTAAAAAATCTTTTGAGAAAAACCCTACGATTATAATTAAGAAAGCAATTCAGATTGCCAACAAAGGCGTGAGACAGAAGGCAAGTGAGGACTCATCTCTCTACGGAATGGGGACGACAGTCGTGGTTGCCACTGTCATAGGCAGATATTTGCAGGTTGCCAATGTCGGCGATTCCAGATTATACATTGTAAGTCCGAATGAAATCACACAGATTACCCGGGATCACTCGCTGGTCGAGGAGATGGTCCGGCTCGGCGGAATTGCGAGGGAGGATGCGCGGATGCATCCGGATAAGAACATCATCACGCGGGCAATCGGTGCACGGGACGAAGTGGAGGTGGATTTCTTTACCGTAGAGCTCAAGCCGTACGATACGATTCTGATGTGCTCGGACGGTCTCAGCAACATGCTTGAGGATGAAGAGATCAAGGAAATCATAAATCAGAATAAGGGAATTGGAGAAACCGCAGAAGAGCTGATCAGGGCTGCCAATAATCACGGTGGAAAGGACAACATTGCAGTCGTTTTGGTGAGACCGTTTGTGGATGAGGTGAAAAGATGATAAAGATAGGTATGATGATAGGCGATCGTTATGAGATTTTAGACAAAATCGGAACAGGCGGTATGAGTGATGTCTATAAGGGCAAGGACCACAAGTTAAACCGCTATGTGGCAGTCAAGGTGCTCAAGCAGGAGTTCAGTGAAAACGCAAACTTTGTATCGAAGTTCCGCATTGAGGCACAGGCGGCAGCAGGGCTGATGCATCCGAATATTGTGAACGTTTACGATGTAGGGGAAGAGGACGGTATGTACTATATCGTCATGGAGCTCGTGGAGGGCATCACCCTCAAAAATTATATTGAGAAAAAGGCAAGGCTGTCGGTCAAGGAAGCGATCAGCATTGCGATACAGGTATCGATGGGAATCGAGGCGGCGCATAATAACCATATCATTCACCGTGATATCAAGCCGCAGAACATTATTATTTCCAAAGAAGGTAAGGTGAAGGTGACGGACTTTGGTATTGCCAAAGCAGCCACCAGCAACACGATTACCTCCAATGTGATGGGCTCTGTCCATTACACCTCGCCGGAGCAGGCAAGAGGCGGTTTCAGCGATGAGAAGAGTGACATTTACTCTCTGGGCTGCACGATGTTTGAGATGCTGACGGGGCGTGTCCCTTTTGACGGGGAGACGACGGTCACCGTAGCAATCAAACATATTCAGGAGGATATGCCGTCTCCGAGAGAATTTGTGCCGGAGATTCCGGTGAGCGTGGAGCAGATTATCTTTAAGGCGACGCAGAAGAGCCCGGATCGGAGATACCAGTCGATGGGCGAGCTGATCGTGGATTTGAAGCATTCGCTGATCAGCCCGGATGAGGATTTTGTCAAGATGGCTTCGGTAGATGCCAATGCGGCGACGAAGCTGATCTCGGAGGAGGATATCGCACAGATCAAGGATCGTACGTCCAACATTTCGCTGACAGAGGAGGTCGTAAAGCCGAGAGAGCGCGATGTTGAGATGCCGGATATTTCCCGCACTGAGAAAGAGCGGAAAAAGGAAGTGCGCCGAAAGCCGGTGGAGGATGACGAGGAGGACGATGATCTCGATCCGAAGATGGAGAAGGTCACTGCTATCCTTGCAATTGTAGCAGCCGTGATCATTCTGCTGATTGTTCTGGCACTGCTGAGCAGGGCACTCGGACTGTTTCGAGGAGGCAGCAGCGGAAATAATACCGAAAATACGGAAACGCAGAATATTGAAAATGTGACCGAGACAGAGCAGAATGACTCCGATGAGCTTGTGACGATGATCAATGTCGTCGGTAAAAATATTGATGAAGTAAAGCAGACACTCAATTCGATGAACCTCGGTACAAGGGTCACGACCGAGGAGTCGGACACATACGATGTGGATATTGTCATTTCGCAGGCGGTTGCCGAGGGACAGACGGTCGAGAAGTATACGACGATTGATCTGGTAGTCAGCAGCGGCATCAAGGGCTATGATGTCCCGAATGTGGAAGGCAGCAAGGTGGACGATGCCGTGGCGGTTCTTGAGAATCAGGGCTTTGTCGTTGCAAAGGACTATGCAAACAGTGACAGCGTTGAAAAGGATGTTGTCATTTCCCAGAGCCCGACACCGTCGTCGAAGTCGCCGAAGGGAGCGACAGTCACAATCGTCATCAGCCAGGGCGCTGAGATCAAGAAGGTTTCGGTTCCGGATCTGAGAGGAATGACGGAGAGTGCAGCGAAGGCGAAGCTTGAGGAAAATCATCTCAAATGCGGGGAGATCAAGGAGGACTACAGCGATACGACGACAAAGGGCTGTGTCATTACGCAGACACAGACACCGGGCATGTCTGTCGATGAAGGTACCTCCGTCGGTATTACGCTGAGCCGGGGCAAGAAGGTCGTGACGTACAAGTATGTGGCAAACTTATCCGCTCCGACCGGCTACACGGACGGAACCGTAACGATCACGATCACGGCAAGCAACGGAGATATCCGCAGCTTTACGACAAGCTCTTTCCCGTGCGCTGTCAATGAGACCGGTTTTCAGGTAAGCGACGGAACGATCATCTACACATACAAGACGAAGTCAACCCAGACGGAGGTCGATCCGGATACCGGCGAGGAGACCGTGGTGGAGACGGAGGGAACCGTGACGACCTCTCCGCAGAGTATTACGTTTGAGGCAGAAAATTAGTTTATGCAGGGAACGATTATGAAAGGAATTGCCGGGTTTTACTATGTGAATACGGGAACCCGGGACATATATGAATGTAAGGCGAAGGGAATCTTCCGGAAGGAGAAAACGAAGCCGCTTGTGGGCGATCAGGTCGAGATCGAGATTTTGAGTGAGGCGGAAAAAACAGGAAACATCGTCAAAATCCATGAGCGGAAAAATGAGCTCATCCGCCCTGCCGTGGCAAATATCGATCAGGCACTCGTTGTTTTTGCCGCAGCGATGCCGGAACCGAATCTGAACCTTTTGGATCGCTTTTTGCTCACGATGGAAAAGCAGGAAATTCGTGCGGTCATCTGCTTTAACAAATGTGATCTGGCAGACGAAGAGCAGCTGAACTATTTGAGATCCGTCTATGAGCCTACCGGCTATGAGCTGCATTTGATCAGCGTAAAGAAGGAGGAGGGCATAGCGGAAATCAGGCAGCTTTTGCAGGGCAGAATCACGACGGTCGCAGGACCGAGCGGCGTCGGAAAATCGTCGCTGATGAATCTCCTGCAGGATGAAATCTGCATGCAGACCGGCAGTATCAGCGATAAGATTGAGCGGGGAAAGCACACGACAAGACATGCCCAGCTGATACAGGTGGCACCGGAATCGTACATCGTGGATACACCGGGCTTTAGCTCCCTTGCAGTGGACTCTTTACAGCCGGAGGAGGTCAGGAGATTTTTCGTGGAATTTGCCGATTACGAGGATGCATGCCGTTTTCAGGGCTGCGCGCATATTCATGAGCCCTCGTGCGGTGTGAAGGATGCGGTTTCGGGCGGCAGTATCAGTCCGCAAAGATATGAGAACTATAAGCAGATTTATGAGGAGTGTAAGAGTAAAAGGAGATATTGACATGTACTATTTAGCCCCATCGATCTTGGCAGCCGATTTTGGAAATCTGGCATCTGACATACAGGCAGTGGATCAGGCAGGAGCCGAATATATTCATCTCGATGTGATGGATGGAGTGTTTGTTCCATCCATTTCGTTTGGAATGCCGGTGATCGCATCCGTGAGGAGCTGCACGCAGCGCATCTTCGATGTGCATCTGATGATTACGGAGCCAATCCGTTATATTGATGAATTTGTCAAGGCGGGAGCCGATATTATCACCGTTCATGTGGAGGCATGCGAGGATGTGAAGGCGACGCTTCAAAAAATTAAGGACAGCGGAGTCAAGGCGGGAATTGCCCTGAGTCCGAAGACGAAGCCGGAGGCGATTTTCCCGTATCTGAACATGGTCGATCTGGTTTTGGTCATGTCCGTTGAGCCGGGCTTTGGCGGTCAGAAGTATATCGAGGGCAGCGAGGATAAGGTCGCAGCCATTAAGGCGGAGATCGACAGGTGTGATTTGCAGATCGATCTCTCGGTGGACGGCGGCATCAATAAGGACAATGCGGCAAAGGTTCTGGATCAGGGGGCAAATGTCCTCGTCGCAGGCTCATCCGTTTACCGCGGGGATATCGCAGGGAATGTGCGGGATTTCCTGGAAATCTTTGAAAGGAAGAACCACCAAACATAAAGGATTCTCTGAATTATATCGTTGCAAGGATTAAACGGGAAAAACGAATATTGCAAAGCAAAAAGTCCGGGAACACGCTAAGTGGGTTTCCGGACTTTTTTGCGTGCAGTCTCGTTTATTTTGCAGGAATGTAAGAAACTCTTAAGAAATTGTAAAAAATAATGTGGTACACTAACATCGTCGCCGAAGGTTGATGTGACAGCAGGACATATAAGCGGGCCAATAGGTACAATTCGGCTAAAAGGAGAAGGATATCCATGAACGGGAAAAAAATCTTAATTGTTGACGATGAAAAGGAAATTACGGATTTGCTGGAGGTGTATCTGAAAAATGAAGGGTATGAGGTCTGCAAGTTCTATCGGGGATTGGACGCATGGCAGTTTGTGGAGCGGGAAAAAATTGATCTGGCTATTTTGGACGTGATGCTTCCTGATCTGGATGGATTCACTCTTTGCAGAAAAATTCGGGAAAACTTTTATTTTCCTGTTATTATGCTTACGGCTAAAATCGAGGAGACGGATAAAATTAACGGGATTATGCTTGGAGCAGACGACTATATGACAAAGCCGTTTTTGCCGCTTGAGCTGCTTGCAAGAGTGAAGGGACAGCTTAGAAGAGCAGAGCAGTATAATCAGGCTTTGAACAAGGCGGCGGCAGAAACCTATGAAATTCGGGGATTGGAGGTCAATGCAAAAACGCACTGCTGCAGGTTATATGGGGAGAGGTTGGAACTGACCCCGACGGAATTTTCGATTCTGCTGTATCTTTGCAGGCATTTGAATCAGGTAGTTACTTCAGAGGAAATCTTTGAGGAGGTTTGGAAGGAGAAATTTCTGGACAGCAACAACACGGTGTTTACGCATGTATCGAGAATTCGCGATAAGATGCATGAGAATGCGAGAAAGCCCAAATTTATTAAGACTGTATGGGGTGTAGGATATAAGATGGAGGGATAACACATGAGAAAGGAAACAAGCAGAGAACTTTGCGGGAAATGGATTGCTGTCTATATAGGTCAGCTTGCTGTCAGTGCTCTTGTTCTTTTTTTCTTATTTTATGCCGGTGACTGGCTTTGTTCCACGCGGGTGTGGATGCCATATGATCGCTTGTACAATGAGCTGCATTGGATTGATGAGCATGGAGTTTTTGTTTTTTTGCTTCTGATGTTGCAGTTATCCCTCCTTTTTGCATATAACCGATTCAAAAAAGTGTCTGTTTGGATAGAAAGTATAAGCAGTGCAGTTTATGATCTATATTCCGGGAAAAATGATGGCATATCACTTCCGCATCCATTTGCAGACCTGGAAAACCAGATGAACCAGATTCGAATCCATAATCAGGCAAATGCACAGGCGGCGCATGAGGCAAATCAGAGAAAGAATGATATGATTATGTATATGGCGCATGATTTGAAAACGCCATTGACGTCCATCCTCGGGTATTTGACGCTTGTATGTCAGGAGCCCGATATTCCTGACCGGGCAAGAGAGAAGTATTTGAATATCGCTCTTAAAAAGTCTCTCCGCCTTGAAGAGCTGATCAATGAATTTTTTGATATTACGAGATTTAATTTTTCTCATATGGTGTTGGAAAAAGCAAGGGTTAATCTTTCGGTCATGCTTCTGCAGATGATCAGTGAGTTTGAACCGCAGTTTCGTACGAAAGGATTGACTGCAAATGTGAAGATTGAGGAAAAACTGGAAATTTTGTGTGATGTGGCTAAGATGGAGCGGGTGTTTGATAATCTATTTAAGAATATTGTAAGCTACAGCTATGAAAATACACAGATCGAAATTGCACTTTACAAAATAGAAACAGGGAATCTTCGATTGGTTACAAAAAACCGGGGAAGGACGATTCCGAAGGAAATGCTGGGTCATATTTTTGAACAGTTTTTCCGTATGGACAACTCGCGCAGTTCAAACACCGGCGGAGCGGGGCTGGGACTTGCGGTGACTAAGGAAATTGTGACCCTTCATGGAGGCAGCATCCTGTGTGAAAGTGAAAATGAATGGATCCGGTTTGTGGTGACATTGCCGTGTGATCATTAGAAAATCTTAAGAAAGGATATAGGATTTTTCAAGGAAGAGTTAAAGAAAACCGCTTCTGTTTTTGGTTTAATGGGTAGTGGCAGACAGCTCTCGTTTCGGAACAAATGACAGAATCCCGATAGCGGACAAGCCTTTTGGAAATGTGCTGTTTGTGATTCAATCGAAAACGGAAGAGGTGTTTTATGAGTCAGAGATACCGGTATTTAGATGAGGATAAGCAGGACGATGCAGGTGTGGGCGGATGCAGGATCGGGACGAGGCCCGAGGTACGGGCGAGAAGAAGGAGGCGTGCAAGAAAGCGCAGGTTAAGGAAAATCAGAAACAGGATCATTCGGTTTGGGAGTATCCTTTGTATATTGGCTGTTCTGGCAGGCGGCAGTAAAGTGATGGGAAGGATGACGGAAAGATTCTCTGGAGCGGAGACGGTCTCTGTGGAAAAGCTGGAAGAGGAGGACTACCCGCAAAGCCTGCGACAATTGTATGACAAAAATGTGGAAGCAAGACAGTTTGTTCTGGATTATAAGAATAAGAAGGATGTGCATGATAAGATCGATGTATCAAATGAGGTTACGAGTGGGGAGATTCCGCTGTTTATACAATGGGACGAGCGCTGGGGATATGAGCAGTATGGTGATGATTTTCTTGCGGTTACCGGCTGCGGACCTACAAGCTTATCGATGGTCTATATCGGACTGACGGGAGATACGAGTCTGCATCCGCTTGCTATGGCACGGCTTGCGGAGAAAGAAGGCTATTATGTGAATGGCAGCGGCTCTTCCTGGAGCATGATGACAGACCTTGCGAAGAAACTTGGTTTGACGGTCAGAAATGTTGTCTTTGATGAAGGGCATATTTTGGATGAATTGCGGGATGGAAATCCGATCATCTGCATTATGGGTCCCGGGGATTTTACAACAGCAGGACATTTTATTGTATTGACGGGTATAGCCGATAATGGAGAGATTGAGATTCACGATCCCAATAGTATACGGAACAGTGACAGAACCTGGAGACTGGATGTTTTAATGAGACAGACGCGGAATTTGTGGGGGTATAGTGGTTAAACGAAGGGAATCGTTGAGACCGTTTCTTTTAGTGGGAACGGTCATTTTTGCGTCTTGACATTTTTGGTGCTCCTGCAGTCATCCTATGAATCAAGTTTGTATTTGTAATTATCTCCCATTATCGTTATAATAATAGACAATCATGTGAAAGATGACTTTATTTACTTTAAGGGAGCTGGCTTACATGGAAACACAGACGACAAACCTATCAAAAAGAAGCTACTATGAAGCAACATCGGGACGGCTTACGATCGAGGATGCCATCGGATATCTGGAGGAGGAAGTAAAAATCCGCAGCTTCCGTGAAAAGCTGGAGAGGTTTTACAAGGGACAGAATCTGCGTCAGACGCTGGTGGACGGATTGATGCGAAATGCGCCGGACTCTAACCGGGAATCGGTCGAAAAGCGTGTGCGCACATGGCTGAACAATGACAAATTCTATGCGGTCAAAAAGCAGGATGCGATTGAACTCTGTTTTATTTTAGAGCTTTCGATCGAGGAGGCGGATCAGTTTGTCACGATGGTCTCCGAGGAGGCTCTCCACTGGAGAAATCCCGATGAAATCGTGTATATTTTTGCACTCAATCATAGGATGGAATACCGAAGGGCACAGGAGCTTGAGCAGCAGATGGCAACGCTTCTTGCGAATGTGACGGAGAAAAAAACGTTGGAGGAGGACAGCTTTACCCCAGTCATCCGCAGGGAAATTTCTGCGCTCGGCAGCGAGGAGGAGCTGGCGGAATACTTGCAGCAGGCAGCTCCGCGTTTAGGTCGCCGTCATAACACGGCGTATGATTTTTTTATGGAGCGGCTTGCGGTTTTAGAGCATCCGCAGCAGGATGAGGAGACGGCAAAGGCACATATTTTTGAACCGGAGCATTTGTCGATTCGGGAGATTTTAAAGGAATACATGTTTAGCGGGAATGTACTTTATGCAAAGAAGCTTGTGAAAAAAGCAAAAAAGGAATCCGCTGATATCCCGCCGGAGGAGAAAATGGTCTTTACGGAGATTCAGAAAAACATCAGCAGCAGCTGGCCGGAGGAGACGACGATCTCCAAAATGAAACAGCGAAAGGAGGATGTGACCCGCAAGGTTCTGATTCTGTTATTCCTTGCGACGGATCAGGGACTGGGTCCGGAGGAGGACGAGGAGGAGGAATACGGGCAGGAGCCCACGGTGGACGACGTTTTTGAAGATTTGTGCCAGAGGCTGAACGATATGCTGATCTCGTGCGGCTATTCGGAGCTGGATCCCCGCGCTCCGTTTGACTGGCTCATTCTTTACTGCATGTGTGTGCAGGATATGCCGGAGCTGGATATGCGGATGCGCCGAATCTTTAAAGAAATGTTCGGGGAGCAGGAGAGCGGAAGTTGATTTCAAGTTTCTTTTACGAAGGTTTTATAATGAGTGTCGAATGGTGGGCGCACGCCTGCGTACTATGCAGCATGATTACATACAGGACATCTGGTTTCCTGCCTATAAAGGATAAACGGTGAAATTTATGGATACAAGAGAAGTTTTGCAGCCGGGAACGGTGCTTCCCTTTCCGGAGATGGAATGCACGGTAGAAACGGTGATTGGTCGGGGGTCGAATGCAGTTGTATATCAGGGAAGCTATCCGGATCGACAGCATCCGGAACTAAGACACCGTGTTTTGGTCAAGGAGCTGTTTCCCTTTCATCCGAAGGGGCTGATTTACCGGGACGAAAAAGGGGAGATTTGCAAAGAGCCTGAGGCGGAGGAGCTGATGCAGCTTCACAGGCACAGCTTTGAGAAGGGAAATGAGATTCACCTTCGGCTCCTTGAGGAGTATCCGGGAGATATCGATGCCAATATCAACACCTTTTCCATGCATCAGACGCTGTATACCGTATTGGGATTTTCCGGAGGACGCAGTCTGGACAAGGAGCTTAGGGCATCCGGCGCAGCTGCCGTTTCTCTCGCGGTACACATCCGCCGGATGCAGGGTGTGCTCCGCATTCTGGATGCTTTTCATGCTTCCGGCTATCTGCATCTGGATATCAGTCCGGATAATCTTCTGCTGATCGGGGACGGCAAAAAGGAACGGGTGACGCTGATCGACTATAACAGCGTCCATGCGTTTCAGGAGGTCAGAAGCGGGCGCCCCTTTTATTCCTGCGCGAAGGAAGGCTACACGGCACCGGAAATCCGGCTGGGAAAGCGGGCAGATATAGGACCTGCGACCGATTTGTATTCTCTGGCAGCGGTCTTTTATCGGTGCCTCACAGGGAAAAAGCTCATGCCTTGCCGTCTCCATACTGTCTGTGTCAGGGCGGAAACGCAGATTTTCCAGAATACGGTTTTTGAT
>JAFUZE010000114.1 GCA_017476765.1 Lachnospiraceae bacterium | reverse complement strand
GGCGGAGGATACAAGGTGTCCGGCGGGCTTCACGGTGTCGGCGCTTCGGTCGTCAATGCTCTTTCCGAATGGCTTGAGGTTGAAATTTTTCAGGACGGGAAAATACATAAACAGCGCTACGAGAGAGGAAATGTCATTTATCCGCTAAAAGTAGTCGGGGAATGTCCATTGGAGCAGACAGGAACAAAGGTTACCTTTTTGCCGGATAAGACGATTTTTGAGGAGACAGTTTACGACTATGATACGCTCAAGCAGAGACTTCGGGAAACTGCTTTTCTCACGAAAAATTTGAAGATCGTTCTGCGCGACGAGAGAGAGACTGACCCGGAAACCGGCGAGACGAAGGTCAAGGAAAAGACGTTCCACTATGAGGGAGGAATCAAGGAATTTGTCACTTATTTAAACAAGTCAAAATCCGCTCTTTACAGTGACGTGATGTATTTTGAGGGAAAAAAGGATGGCGTTTATGTGGAGGTTGCGATCCAGCATAACGATTCGTATGTGGAGAGCTGCTACAGCTTTGTCAACAACATCAACACGCCTGAGGGCGGAACGCATCTTGCGGGCTTCCGCAATGCACTGACAAAGACCTTTAACGATTATGCGAGAAACAATAAGCTTTTGAAGGATTCCGAGGCTAATCTGACCGGTGAGGATATCCGTGAGGGTATGACGGCGATCATCAGTGTCAAGATTGAGGAGCCGCAGTTTGAAGGTCAGACAAAGCAAAAATTAGGAAATTCCGAGGCGAGAGGTGCTGTTGACAGCGTTGTGAGCGAGCAGCTGACGTATTTTCTGGAACAGAACCCTGCAACGGCTAAAATTATTTTGGAAAAATCCATTTTGGCACAGCGCGCAAGAGACGCTGCGAGAAAAGCGAGAGACCTTACAAGGAGAAAAACAGCCCTTGAGGGCATGAGCCTTCCTGGAAAGCTTTCGGACTGCTCCGATAAAGACCCTCGAAACTGGGAGATTTACATTGTGGAGGGAGACAGTGCCGGCGGCAGCGCTAAAACGGCAAGAAGCCGTGCAACGCAGGCAATTCTTCCGCTTCGCGGCAAAATTTTAAATGTGGAAAAGGCAAGGCTTGACAAAATTTATGCCAATGCCGAGATCAAAGCGATGATTACCGCATTTGGTACAGGTATCCACGATGATTTTGATATTACAAAGCTTCGTTATCACAAGATCATCATTATGACGGATGCCGATGTGGATGGTGCACATATCAGCACGCTCCTTTTGACATTTTTATACCGCTTTATGCCGGAGCTGATCAAGGGAGGATATGTCTATCTCGCCCAGCCGCCTTTATATAAGCTTGAGAAAAACAAAAAGGTGTGGTATGCGTATTCCGATGAGGAGCTTGACAGTATCTTAAAGGAAGTCGGACGTGACCAGAATAATAAAATCCAGCGTTATAAAGGATTAGGTGAAATGGATGCCGAGCAGCTCTGGGAGACGACGATGGATCCTGCCAAGAGAATCCTGCTTCGCGTCACGATGGATGAGGAGACGGAAAGCGAGATTGACCTTACGTTTACGACACTGATGGGGGATAAGGTCGAGCCGAGACGTGAATTTATAGAAGAAAATGCAAGGTTTGTAAAGAATCTGGATGTGTAGGAGGAAAGAATAGATGGATGAGAACATTTTTGATAAAGATCCCATCGAAGAATTGGACAAAGTCAAACATGTTGATTTGAAGAAGACAATGGAAACTTCTTACATTGACTATGCGATGAGCGTCATTGCAGCCCGTGCACTTCCGGATGTCAGGGACGGTTTAAAGCCGGTGCAACGCCGTGTGTTATATTCGATGATCGAGCTCAACAACGGACCGGACAAGCCGCACCGTAAGAGTGCCCGTATCGTCGGTGATACGATGGGTAAATATCACCCTCACGGCGACAGCTCGATTTACGGAGCACTCGTTAATATGGCGCAGCCGTGGTCGATGCACTATCCGCTTGTCGATGGTCACGGAAACTTCGGTTCCGTGGACGGTGACGGCGCAGCAGCGATGCGTTACACGGAGGCAAGGCTTTCCAAGATCAGTATGGAGCTCCTTGCCGATATCAATAAGGATACAGTTGATTTTGTGCCGAACTTTGATGAGACGGAGACAGAGCCTGTCGTTCTGCCGAGCCGTTATCCGAACCTTTTAGTAAACGGTACGACCGGTATCGCGGTCGGAATGGCGACGAACATTCCTCCGCATAACTTAAAGGAAATCATCGGCGCTGTTGTCAAGATTATTGACAATAAGGTGGAAAACGACAGAGATACGGATATCGAGGAAATTCTTTCGATCGTAAAAGGACCTGATTTTCCGACCGGAGGTATTATCCTCGGAACAAGAGGAAGCGAGGAGGCATACCGCACCGGAAGAGGCAAGGTCAAGGTGCGCGGCGTCACCGATATTGAGACGATGCCAAACGGCAAGAGCCGGATTATTATCACAGAGCTTCCGTATCTTGTAAATAAGGCTCGTTTGATTGAAAAGATCGCAGAGCTTGTCAAGGATAAGAAAATAGACGGAATCACGGACCTTCGCGATGAATCCGACCGGGAAGGAATGCGCGTTGTGATTGAGCTCAGGCGCGATGTCAATGCCAACGTTGTCATGAATCATCTCTACAAGCATACACAGCTTCAGGATACCTTCGGTATTATTATGCTGGCGCTTGTGAACAATGAGCCGAAGGTTTTAAGCCTCCTCGATATGCTGAAGGAATATATTAAGCACCAGGAGGATGTCGTTACAAGAAGAACAAAATATGAGTTAAACAAAGCCGAGGAGCGCGACCATATTTTACAAGGTCTGCTCATTGCACTCGACAATATCGACGAGGTAATCAGCATTATCCGCTCGAGCCAGTCAACACAGGAAGCGAAGGACCGGTTGATGGAACGCTTTGCTTTATCCGAAGCACAATCACAGGCAATCGTCGATATGAGGCTTCGTGCTCTGACCGGTCTGGAACGGGAGAAGCTCGAAAATGAGCATAAGGAGCTGCTTGCAAAAATCGCCGAATTAAAATTGATTCTGGCGGATAAAAAGGTTTTGCTCGGCGTGATCAAAAAAGAAATTTTAGTCATTTCCGATAAATACGGCGATGAGAGAAAGAGCCAGATCGGATATGATGCGTTCGATATTTCGATGGAGGATTTGATTCCGAAGGAAAATACAGTCATTGCAATTACATCGCTTGGCTACATCAAGCGTATGACTGCGGATAATTTCAAGAGCCAGAACCGGGGCGGTAAAGGCATTAAAGGAATGCAGACGATCGAAGATGATTATATCGAAGATCTTTTGATGATGACGACGCATCACTATATTATGTTTTTCACAAATTTCGGTCGTGTGTACCGATTAAAGGCATATGAAATTCCGGAGGCGAGCCGTACCTCAAGAGGAACAGCGATCATCAATCTGCTTCAGCTTAGTCCGGGAGAGAAGATTAACGCAATCATTCCGATCAAGGATTATGAGGAAAATAAAAATCTCTTTATGGTGACGAAAAAAGGAATCGTCAAGAAGACCTCGATCATGGATTACAGCCATGTGCGCAAAAAGGGTCTGACAGCGATCAATTTAAGAGAGGACGATGAACTCATTGAGGTAAAGACGACGGACAATGAGACCGAGATTTTCCTTGTCACCAAGCATGGAATGTGTATCCGTTTTAAAGAGACGGATGTACGAAATACCGGTAGAAATTCAATGGGTGTGATCGGTATGAATTTATCTGATCAGGATGAGATTGTCGGTATGCAGCTTGACCATCAGGGAGATTCGCTTTTGATTGCCTCCGAAAACGGTATGGGTAAGCGGACGAGCCTGTCTGAATTTACCGTGCAAAAGCGCGGCGGTAAAGGTGTCAAATGCTATAAGATTACCGACAAGTCCGGCTATGTCGTAGGTGTGAAGGCAGTCAATGATTCGCACGAAATTATGATGATTACAAACGAAGGAGTGATTATCCAGATTCGCATGCAGGATATTTCCGTGCTCGGAAGAATTACATCCGGCGTTAAGCTGATTGATCTGGATGATAATGTCAAGGTTGCCAAGATTGCGAAGGTGAGGGAAAAGGTCTCGGACGGCAGTCAGGAATATGACAATATTGACGATGCGATGGAGGAAATACCGGAGGCAGAAGAGGAAGTCACACTCCCGGTTGAGGAAGCGGAAGAGTAAAAATGGAAGCGTACAATATTTTTCGGGATTTGGCGATTATCGTCATCGCCGCTAAATTTTTTGGATTAGTTGCAAGAAAGTGCAAGGCACCGCAGGTTGTCGGTGAGATCGTTGCAGGACTTTTAATCGGGCCCGGCATTTTAGGATTGGTAAACCAGTCTGATTTTCTGCTTGAAATGGCGGAAATCGGTGTTGTGCTTCTGATGTTCAGTGCCGGTCTGGGAACGGATTTGAAGGAATTGTTAAAGACCGGTCCGATTGCATTTTTGATTGCCTGTACCGGTGTCTTTGTTCCTCTTGTGTGCGGTGCACTGTTTTATACTGCTTATTACGGCGCTTCCCCGTGGGGCTCTATGGGATTTTATAAAGGCGTTTTTATCGGCACGATCATGACAGCAACCAGTGTCAGTATTACGGTATCTTCGCTGAAAGAGATGGGAAAACTCAAAACAAAGGTCGGGACTACGATTTTAAGTGCGGCAATTATCGATGATGTGATCGGTATTATGGTCCTTACCTTTGTCATTGCGTTTAAAAATCCGGAAACAAAGCCGTTACAGGTTGTTTTGAATACTGTATTATTCTTTGTCTTTGTCGTCATTGTAGGTGTGATCAGCTATAAGATTTTCAAGATAGTAGATAAGAGATATCCGCATACAAGACGAATCCCGATCGCGGGACTTGCCTACTGCTTTGCGCTTGCCTACATTGCGGAGCACTTTTTCGGAATTGCGGACATTACCGGAGCTTACTTTGCGGGAATTATTCTTTGCAGTATCAACGATTCCGATTATATTGCGGAAAAAATGGACATCAATTCGTATATGCTCTTCGGTCCGGTATTTTTTGCATCGATCGGACTTAAGACCGATATTGACGACATGACGCTTCCGATTCTTCTCTTTTCGATTGGGTTTGTATTGGTAGCGCTTTTTTCAAAAATCATCGGGTGTGGTCTTATGGCAAAGCTATGCAAATTTCACTGGTCGGATTCTCTGAAGGTAGGCGTGGGAATGATGACAAGAGGGGAGGTCGCCCTCATTGTCGCGCAGAAAGGCCTATCCGTCGGATTGGTGGAGCCTGTTTATTTTACATCCGTTATTTTGCTCATCATTGTATCATCCATTTTAACTCCGATTATTTTAAAGCTTTTGTTTGAGCATGATGAGAAAAAACAGACAACTATGAAAGCTCTTTAAATATACAAGCTTTTTAATTGCCGTCACTTTTCCTTGTTTTCTTCGACGGTTTTCTCGATCAGTTTCATGATAGTCTCGATCGAGCTGCTCTGGCTGCTTTTGCTCATCGCATTAATATAGGACTGTCTCGTAAAGAACAGGTGATGAACCGCATCGAGCAGAGAACCGGTTGTAATATCATCCTCATCAAGTACGACACTGAAGCCCTGTGATTCAAACGATTTGGCATTTAAAATCTGGTCACCGCGGCTTCCTGCTTTTAAAGGAATAAGAATATTCGGCTTTTTGAGGGCAAGAAGCTCACAAATTGCATTAGCTCCCGCTCTCGAGATGACGATATCCGCCATTGCGAAAATATCCTTAAGCTCTGCCTTCACATACTCAAACTGCTTGTAGCCAGGTGTTGTCAGAAGCAGATTATCGATTTTTTCCTTACCGCATATATGAACGACCTGAAAATCCTCGAGCAGCTTAGGAAGCGCATCCCGGACAGCCTTGTTGACATTCGCTGCACCCAAACTTCCTCCGATTACCATGATCACCGGCTTGTTTGCACTGAATCCGCACAAATCAAGCGCCGCAATCTTATTTCCCTGTGACAGCTCTTCCCGAATCGGTGAACCGGTGAGCACTGCCTTATTTTCCGGGAGATATTGCAGCGTTTCCGGAAAGTTGCAGCATACTTTTTCTGCGACAGGAATGCAAAGCTTGTTGGCAAGACCCGGTGTCATGTCGGATTCATGTATAATACACGGGATTTTGAGGCTCGATGCCGCGCGCACGACAGGGACAGAGACAAATCCTCCTTTGGAAAAAACAATATCCGGTTTGATTTCCTTTAAAATTTTGCGCGCCTGTGACAATCCTTTTATGACGCGGAACGGATCGGAAAAATTTTTCGGGTCAAAATACCTTCTGAATTTTCCCGTTGAAATTCCATAATAAGGAATATCATAATCCTCAATCAGACGTTTTTCAATTCCATCGTAGGAACCGATATAATAAATTTCATAATCGGATTCCTTCAGATTTGGCAATAATGCAATATTTGGCGTGACGTGACCGGCAGTGCCGCCGCCGGTAAGAACAATTTTTTTCATGTTCCGCTCTCCTAAAATAATTTATGATTCCAGTGTAAAAAGCCATTCTGCACGTTGTGCTTGCACATAAGCACTGAAACCATCTATATCATGTAGTATACCAGAAAAAGAAAATAAAGAAAACGTAAAAAAAAAAGAAAAATTAAAAAAAGTAGTAGCCAAAATTAAAATTTCGTTGTACAATAGCATGTGGGTGTTGAAATTAGATTTGATGCTGCAAGGCATACATTCGTTCAATGCTTCTCAAATACAGCGGCGTGTGGCTCAGCTTGGTAGAGCGCTACGTTCGGGACGTAGAAGTCGCAGGTTCAAATCCTGTCACGCCGATTTCAATAAGAGTTGTCGTAATCGGCAGCAAAACGTGTAAAAAATCGAACCCTCGGCAGCTGACACTGTCGAGGGTTCCTTTTATAAAGATTTCCTTCTATTCTTTTATTTCCTATTATCATTTCACAGCCTGACGTATCTTTTAGCCTGCCAAAAACAGGTTTTCAAAAATTTCCGGAGCATACAGTTCATTTCCGTTGTTCGGAACGGTCGAAAAATCTTCGAGATACAAATAGTAGGTCTCTCCGTTTTCTGTCTTAAGCATATACCAGTGTTCATTGTCGGTTGCCGGAAAGCTTACCTTACCGTCCTCCGGAGTCAGAACCTTTGTCTGTGAAGATAAATCCGGCTCGGTATAAACCGTTACCTCCTGAAGAATCGCGTGATGCTTGTATTCATCATTCCACATCGAATCATTCACATAATACCAGTCCTGATTTTCTATGACTAATTGATCATCCTTAAGCCTGTAGGTCACGTCGGCAGATGAAGTCTGAAGGAGATTCAGAGGCAGGCGGGCGCTTACCGTTCCATCACCGTTTATATGGAAGCTGTCATACCCGAGACGATCCTGTACAGAGCCTAAAAAGGTCAGCTTTTCATCTTTATATTCATAGAAGTAAGTGAGACAGTAATCATTATCATAAATATCAATAAACATAAGCTCCATGCCCGGTTTGGAAGTATCCAGATCGACAATATAATAGTTCTGATTAAAATTATAAGAGAGGGAATTCATCGATTCCTTCATAACATCCGAATAATCCTTGTCATTGATCGTAACCGTGAGCACAGGGTCAACCGGATCCTCCCAGTTTCCCGAATAAATTTTCTCTAAAATGTCACGGTCTATCGATAAATTGATTGTGTCCTTTTTCCCGTTGCCGTCCAGATCTGCATTGACGCTCTCATTTATAAGTGACGGATATAAATAGCTTCCGTTATAAGCATATGCATCCTTCAGCTGTGTCAGATTCTCATAAGGTATGACAAAATCAAATTCACCTGCCGCATAAGGACCTAAAACATAAGTGTTGGAGATAAAATGCAGACCGTCTTCATCAAAAAACCAATTATCATCCTTTAAAACATCATCGATATTTTCTTCGTAATCCTCAAACAAACGAACGCTGTAATAAGGATTCGAGCACAGGGATAAAATATACTCCCTGATTTCGTTCATGGCTGTCTGCTCATCCTCAAAAAGATCGGACAGCTTGAGCTTTTCTCCGGTCTTTGTATCAAAATTGTAAGCAGACGATAAGGAGGAATCGTGTGCTCCTCCCAGATAAAGATAGGAATAGCCCATAAAGGAAATCACCTTTTCATCCATTCTGCTCTTTTCGTAATACTGATGAGAGCTGTAACCGTAAAAAAGCTCCCGCTCTTCGTCATTTAAATTTTCATATTCACTTTTTGCTTCTTTTACCAGCTCCGATGCATTCTCTTTGAACTGCTGAATCTCATTTTCAAAAAAAGCATTGATTTTCTTTTCGCTGTCCTTATACTGATTCATCGTCACGACCGGCAGAGAATAGCTCGAATAAAAAATGGAATATCCTTCGTCCGTCATTTTTTCATCACTTTGATCCTTAAAGTCTACCGATACTTCAAAATCAGTTCCTGCATTTTCAGCATTGAAGTCGCCGCCGGAAGCCTCCGCATCCGATGAAGATGTCTGTTCCTGATTACCGTCCTCGTTCTTTTCATCGGAATCTGTGTCGCCATTTTCGGTATTTTCATTGGCGGAAGCATCGATATGATTGTCTCCTCTGCCTGTATTTGCACTCCCACCGCCGCAGGCTGTCAGCGTCAGACAGCTGCTGAGCAATAAAATAAGTAATTTTTTTCTCTTCATAGGTATCCTCTCTCTGAATTTGTTTGGTTTATAGTATTGCTTCTTATTTTCATAGTATAGCAGGAAAAGAAAAGTAAGACAACATTGTTTATTAAACTGGTATTATCAAATATAATTAAATTGGATATTTCTATAATATCACATATGTGATAAGGTAAGAAAAGATAATTCACAATTATCTGGTAGGAATTATATAGTAATTAAGAATGAGGAGGAAATATGTTATGAGAAATGAAAAAGTCACAAAAATTGTTCTGACCGGTTTATTTGCAGCCCTGTCTTATGTAGTATTTACCTTTTTGCAGATCAAGATTCCGCTTCCGGGAGGAGATGCCAGCAGCTTCCATCTCGGTAATGCAGTATGTGTTGTAGGTGCTCTGGTGCTCGGCGGTGTGTGGGGAGGAATCGGCGGAGCGATCGGCATGACGATCGGAGATTTGCTTGACCCTGTCTATATCATCTATGCGCCGAAAACCTTCTTGTTGAAATTTTTTATCGGTCTGATTACCGGTATTGTTGCACATAAGATCGGAAAAATCGATGAATCCCACGATCAAAAGCATGTGCTGAGATGGACTGCTATTGCAGCTGCAAGTGGACTTTTGTTTAATGTGATTTTTGATCCGCTTGTCGGCTATTTTTATAAAAGAGTCATTCTCGGAAAGGCGGCTGCGGATGTGGCTCTTGCATGGAATATCACGACAACGGGAGTCAATGCCGTACTCTCCGTGATTGCATCCGTACTTATCTATATGGCACTCAGACCTTCCCTCAGAAAATCAGGTATTCTTGCATACAAATCATAAAACAAAATAAAAAATAAGATAGAAAAAAGAAGAGAAAAGGGTCTCAGGAAATTATTTCTTATTGACAATTAGGAATGATTCCTATATAATAAAAATCACAGAGATTTCCTAAGAAAAAAGAAGTAAAGAGCTGATTGACATGGTGAAACGCAATACACCGCAAAAAAAAATTGTGATGCAGACTCTGTTTACAATGAAAAATCATCCGACTGCCAGCATGGTATATGAGGTCGTGCACAAGACGTATCCTACCATATCAAAATCTACGGTTTTTCGTATTTTAGGCAATGCGGCAGAGGATGGAGACATCCGGAGACTCCATATGAAGGGGTCGGATGACCGGTTTGACCATAATTGTCAAAGGCATTACCATATTGTGTGCAAAAAATGCGGCAGGATTACCGATGCGGATATCCCTTACTTAAAGGAGATGGACGAGAGGATTGCACAAATGTACGGCTTTGAGATTGACGGTCATGAGACGGAGTTCACAGGAATATGTGCAGACTGCCGGAAACAGGGTAAAGAGCAAGATCGGTTATCATATCCGGTATTCTCATAAAAGAAGTATGAAAATGCAAAAGAAAGGAAGTAGAAAAATGAAAAAATTTGTATGTCAGGTATGCGGTTATGTTTACGAAGGAGATGCTGCCCCGGAGAGCTGTCCGGTATATAAAGCTCCGGCAAGCAAGTTCACAGAGCAGTCTGAGGAGAGAACATGGGCTGCAGAGCATGTGGTGGGCGTTGCACAGGGTGTCAGTGAGGATATTTTAAATGACCTCAGATCAAATTTTAATGCTGAGTGCTCGGAGGTCGGCATGTACCTTGCAATGGCAAGAGTCGCTTACAGAGAAGGCTATC
>JAFUZE010000113.1 GCA_017476765.1 Lachnospiraceae bacterium | reverse complement strand
GATCTGATACCGCCGGGGAATCTTGGCATTCATTTGCCGCGCCGGGCGGAGGATGCGCTGTTCACCGCCCTTGCGGTACAGGCTAGTGACCGGTATCAGAGCATGGCGGAATTTCAGACAGCTTTTGAAAAGGGTATGACCGATACGGCGACCGAAGATCTCGCAGACGACACGATAAGAAGAACAACTGTGCAGGAGAAGGTCGTCGGACAGGAAGTGCATTTTGCACCAGAATCGGACGAGAAGGTTAGGCAGGAGAAGCAGCAGGAAGCAAAAGAGAACCGTTCCGGACAGTCACAGAATGCGGATGGCGTAAATCCCTTGCAGCAAAATAGTCAGGATGTAAAAAACAATAAGGTCATCATCATTGGGCTTTCCGCAGCTGTCGGCATTCTGCTGATCATTGTGATTTCTATGGCAGTACAGAGAGGGCGAAGTACAGGTACAGAGGCAGCGGTAAATCTATCTGATCAAGCAAAAAAGGCAGATTCGTTTGAAGAAAGCAAGGCAGAGGGCGAATTGACAAAGTCTGTTCAAAACGATGAAGCCCAAGCGGCTGCAGACGATGATTTGCCTGCTCAATCTGAAAAAAAGGAGACAGAAAAGCTTCCGGCAAAGGAAGATAAAACAGAGGAAGATAAAGAAGAGAAGAAAGCTGTAGAAGAAAAGGATGAAGAGAAAGATATAGAGACAAAAGCTTTTGTTGATGAAGGAGTGAATACTTATGAACTGATCGTAGCAGATGTTACATGGACAGAAGCTTTTAACGATTGCCTTGACAGGGGCGGACACTTAGTGAGAATCACGACGAATGAGGAATATCAGGCAATATTGCGGCAAATCTATCAGGAAGGAAAGCAGAATATAAAGTTTTATCTTGCCGGAACAAGAGATCAAGACGGAGTGACGTATCATTGGGTTTATGAGGATGGCAGCTACAGCGAAGAATCCATCAATTATTCGAGCAAATACAAGGATTGCTGGTTAGAAAATGAGCCGAGCTTTTACGATGAAGCAACGCAGTCAGAAGAAAACCGCATGAACATGTTTTATATGAAAAAAACGGATAAATGGGTATGGAATGATGTGCCGGATGACATATTGGAGGTGGTAGAAGATTATGCCGGGACAATCGGGTATATATGCGAGTATGAATAGGAGGGGGTATCTATGAAAGTATGAGCAGAAAGAAAAGGAAAATGGGGAAGCGTAGAAGGCAGATGCGCAGAACGATTCTATCTGCCGCTGCGGCTTTAAGTTGTTTCACTGTTACAGGTATCATCCTTTGCCTGATCTTTGCCGGCAGAAAGCCGATGAGAGCAGATTTTGATGAGGAGGTAATGACACAGGAGCAGGAATCGGAAAACGAAGCTTCGGCGGACATCACAGATCAGTCACAGGGAAATGCAGCTTCAAAAGACACGTCAGATAAGCGGCAGGGAAATGCAGCTTCAAAAGACACGTCAGATAAGCGGCAGGGAAAGGAAACCTCAAAAGACATGTCAGATAAGCAGCAGGGAAAGGAAGCCCCGAAGAACATGTCAGATAAGCGGCAGGAAAGCGAAGCCTCGGAGGAGCGCACGGATAAACCGCAGGAAAACAAAGAAAAGGGGGACTCCGAAGCAGAAGGAGTTATATCCGGGAAGGAGTCCGGAAATGACATAGAGATGTATGCGGAAGAAGCGGAAAATTTACTGGCGGAAATGAGTTTGGAGGAAAAGGTATATCAAATGTTTATTATCACTCCGGAGCAGCTTACAGGCGCAGGAACGGTCACGGCGGCAGGCAGCGCAACAAGGGAGAGCCTGCAGAAGTATCCGGTTGGCGGACTGATCTATCTCTCGTCCAATTTACGAAATAAAGAGCAGACTTCTGAAATGCTGAAAAATACTCAGGAATATGCCCTTGAATCAGAAGGATTCCCGTTGTTTTTGTGTGTGGATGAAGAGGGCGGAAGAGTTGCCAGAGTAGCAAACAATTCTGCATTCGGGTTAGCGCAAATAAAGCCAATGAAGGATATAGAAAGCGTTGATGAGGCATATGAGACGGGCAGTACAATAGGCAGATACCTGTCGGAGCTTGGTTTTAATGTGGACTTTGCACCGGATGCGGATGTGCTTACCAATCCTGACAATGCAGTGATAGGAGACCGGTCATTTGGGGATGATCCCGGTCTGGTAACGGATGATGCAGTGGCTTATTCCGATGGTTTGCACTTGTACGGTGTTTTGAGTACCTTCAAGCATTTTCCCGGGCATGGCGCAACAGCGGATGACACACATCAGGGATTTGCATACACGGACAAGACATTGGAGGAGTTGGAGCAAAAAGAGCTGCTTCCCTTTATGGCAGCACAGGATGGGAAGGCTGATATGGTGATGATTGCTCACATTTCCGTGCCGGCGATACTTGGTGATGATACTCCCTGTACCTTATCTCGCTATATGATCACGGATGTGTTAAGAGAAAAAATGGGATATGAAGGACTTATCGTTACCGATGCCATGAATATGGGTGCAATCACAAGCGCATATAGCAATAGCCGGGCGGTGATCGCTGCCATTAACGCAGGTGCCGATTTGGTATTGATGCCCGTGGATTTCAAGACAGCGGCAAATGCGGTTATTTCAGCAGTGGAATCCGGCGAGATCGATATAGCTTCGGTCGATGAGTCCGTAAAAAGAATCCTTGTAAAAAAGCTGCGGTTGATGAAAGAAGGAGCAGTTGAGACGAAAACAATGAATCTACCTTGAGGTTTTGAAAATAGTATGGAGGAAATCGATGAGCGACACAAGCAGACAAAACTATCCGCTAGCACTGCCAAAGGGAGCCGTGTTGTGCGGCAAATATGAAATCAAGGACGTACTCGGAGAGGGCGGCTTCGGCATCACCTATACCGCAGTGGACAAGCAGACGAATACGACGGTTGCAATCAAGGAATATTTTCCGCAGGCGCTTGCGACGCGCGAGGGAAAGCTTTCGATCATGTCCTATTCGGGAGATCGACAGTCCGATTTTGAGTACGGCAAGGAAGGCTTTCTGGAGGAGGCTAAGACACTTGCGGAATTTATCGGCAATCCGGGAATCGTCCGGGTGCAGAGCTATTTTGAGGAGAACGGAACGGCATACTTTGTCATGGAATATCTG
>JAFUZE010000112.1 GCA_017476765.1 Lachnospiraceae bacterium | reverse complement strand
CTGAGGTGGAAGTGCAGTAATGTATGGAGCTGACAGTCACTAATCGGTCGAGGGCTTATCCTGAAGGATCGGGAGAAGAAGGATGGAGAAGGATCAGGAAGTATTCGGTTTTGAAGGTACAGCGGACAGGAAGTCAGCAGGAAGCAGGAAAAGATGCAGAGTGCGGACGGAAAAAGGAAGTAATCCTCGATAGCTCAATGGTAGAGCACACGGCTGTTAACCGTGGGGTTGTAGGTTCGAGCCCTACTCGGGGAGTTATGGAAACGGAGAGGGAAGGGAAGCGAGGGAGCATGGAGGACATGTAACGGAGCGAAACGGAGCCGGGACGTTTTCAGGAAGAAAATCAGAAAAGCGGGAATAAGGCTCCATGGTCAAGCGGTTAAGACATCGCCCTTTCACGGCGGTAACACGGGTTCGATTCCCGTTGGAGTCATTTATAATAAAATATCCGGCGCCATAGCCAAGTGGTAAGGCAAAGGTCTGCAACACCTCTATCACCAGTTCAAATCTGGTTGGCGCCTCTTAAGAAAGTGCGGTAGGCTCATGAAGGAAATGAGTATACCGCACTTTCTTATTTTGCTTCCGGTATTTGCTACACTAGTGCACTGACACGTTCATATTCAAACTAACTCCTTGTCTATTGGCTCGATAGCGCATGTCAAAAAGCCTCGACGTAGCCCTGCGTTGTCCTCAATCGTCGATTTACCAATCCCTTTCCCGGATTGCTTCTTCCACATCAAGATCAATATCAAACCATTTAAGGATATATTCCACCGTTTCTGCAATACTGTCACGGGCGGCTGTTTCTATTTCGCTGTCATTTTCCTCAAATTCTTCTTCAAGTTCATTGATGGCAATCGTCATTGCGTCTAATTGCTGCTGCACCTTTTCGGTATCCTTCTCGCCCCTTTCCAAATAAGTGATTATTTTTTGAATCTCATTTTTGACCTTATCAACCAAAAAATTGGGAAAGTAACCGTCTGCATACATCCCGGAAAGTAACACATAGGTTTCATCAAATTTCATTCTTCGATTCTCCTTCAAGTCTGTATCAAATAATTCCATTACATGGTAACATATACAAAGCATAAAAAACAGTCTGTCTTGAAACTTTTTATATATGCCGAAACGTCTAATTATATGAATACAAAAAAATCTGCCGTGAATAGTAACAGTATGCATGCTATGAAACAGCTTTGCAATCATTTAATGAAACGTAGGAAGGGAGGAAATCCGTTGTGAGGATCGATGATGAAGAGATCATGGAGAAGGTGCTGGATAATTATCAAAAATATTATCGCCTTGCATACAGCTATGTCCATAACGAGAGCGATGCTCTTGATATCGTGCAGGAGGGTGCATATAAAGCAATCTTAAACAGCCATACACTGAAGAAAAGAGAGTTCATGGAGACGTGGATTTACCGAATTATGATGAATGAGGCGGTTTTATTCATCAGGAAAAACAGGCGTTCGGAGTTTGTCTCACTTGATGAACTGGAGCTTCGCGCAAAGGAGGATCAATACGAGGATATCGATTTGGCAAGGGCGCTCGATCAGCTCGGCGAGCCGGAAGGAACGATTATCAGGCTGCGGTTTTTTGAGGATATGAAGCTTGAGGATATTGCCGAGATTGTCGGCGAAAATTTAAACACAGTCAAGACGAAGCTGTACAGAACCTTAAAGGTTTTGCGAATATCTCTTGAGACAAATTGACGGTGTGATTTTATTTTTGAAAATAGGATGTCAGAGAAGCTGTTTCGCATAAGATCGGATATGCGAAGAATGATAAGGAGACCGAATATGAGCAAGGAAGTAAAAAACAGAAATAAGGAATTGGAAGAGATGAAAAGAGAATATCAGAATGTAGAGGCTGACGGTGCAGTGAGAGAGGCACTGGAGCAGCGTATGCGCCAGGCAAAAAAGGATAAGGCGCGCATGAGAAGATCACGCATGAGAAAGCTTGGTATATCGGCAGCGGCAGTCCTGTGTGTGCTCGTCATTCTGCCGAACAGCTCTGCGGGGATTGCGAATGCGATGGGCAGGCTTCCGGTTGTGGGAGGTCTGTTCCGCGTTGTGACATTCCGGGATTATCATACAGAGGATGAGCATTATTATGCAGAGGTTGCAGTGCCACAGATTGATTCGGAGAGTGATATGGGTGCACAAGCGGATTTGCAAACCGAAGCCGATACGACAGCGGTCCGGGAAGACGGACAAGAAACGGAGGAGCAAAATCCGGACGAAGCGGATGCCGAAGGTGGGACGGAAATGCAGGCAGAAGATGACAGGACAGCTACGGATGTCGTCAACAAAAGCGTTGAGGAATACACCAATGAGCTTATTGCTCGCTTTGAGCAGGAGGTCAGTGACATAGGAGAAGGCTATCAGGGGCTCGATGTGGATTACGAGGTTCTGACCGACACCGATTCCTGGTTTACCCTTCGCCTGAATGTAGTGGAGACGGCGGCCAGCGGCTATGAGTATGCCAAATACTATCATATCAACAAAGCGCTCGATCAGGTGGTGACGCTTCCTGATCTTTTTGAGGAGGACAGTGATTATGTGACCCGGATCAGCGATTATATCGCCGGGGAAATGCGCCGCAGAATGCAGGAGGATGACAGCCTGTCGTACTTTATTGACAGCGAGGAGGCTTTTGCCGACGATGATTTTAAGCAGATCAAGGAGGAGCAGAACTTCTACTTTGATCAGGATGGGCAGCTTGTGATTGCATTTGATGAGTATGAGGTGGCACCGGGATATATGGGAACGGTGGAGTTTAAGATACCGGATGAAATCATTTCGGATATTCTCGTGCTGCGACCGTAATTGCGGTTGTCGCATAGCGAGATGCCTGCGCACTTAGCGAGGTTTTTTCGGGCTTAGTGCAACGATATGTTAACTATTCACGGCTCACTGCGCATTTACTGCGCAGTGAAGCCCAGGTACGGTACAATTACCGACATATCGCCCATCGCCGCAGGCGATTTTGCATGGGTGATATGCGTGAGCTGCGTGCCCCGAAGAGTACTATATGGCGCTGGCAGCGTCCGCAGTCAAACGCTGAAGGGTAATCATGGTTAAGCGATTTCGCGAACTGTCCGGGATTGCGTCTTGTGAGGAGCTTTCAAGTGTGGTAAACTAATAAATGTGGTATTCACGATATCACAAGCATTGAAAAATCGTAACTATTCATGGCTCACTGCGCATTTACTGCGCAGTGAAGCCCAGGTACGGTACAATTGCCTACATATCGCCCATCGTCGCAGGCGATTTTGCATGGCGATATGCGTTACCATTTGCGGACGGTTGTCAGACCGTGAATGGTAACGAAAAATCTGACAAGGAGGGCGCTAAGATGCTGAATGTATATCGGACAGATGGCGGCATATTATCGGAACTGACGGATTTTGAGCCCGGTGCATGGATCAACATGACTGCGCCGACCATAGAGGAAAGTAAGCGGGTTTCTAATTTTTACGGACTGGATATCATTGATGTACGCGCCGCATTGGATGACGAGGAAAGCTCCCGTGTGGATGTGGAGGATGGCTATACGCTGATTCTCGTCGACGTACCATTTGAGGAAATCCGTAACCAGCGCAAGGCTTATACGACGATGCCGCTCGGTATTATCATTGTCAAGGATGCGATTATCACAGTCTCTGCGCAGGAGACAGTCGTGTTAGACCCGTTTTTGAATAAGCGGGTCAGAGGCTTCAGCACCAAAAAGAGAATGCGGTTCGTCTATCAGATCTTGTTCCGGACCGCAGGTGTTTATCAGGTCTATCTGCGTGATATTGATAAAAGAAGAAGTGAGCTGGAGGCGCGCGTCAGCAGTGCGGATACGGAGGATACCGATTTGATCGATCTGCACGAGCTCGAATCGAACCTTGTCTACTTTGCGACATCATTAAGCGCAAATAAAATTGTATTGGAAAGACTGACCCGGTATGAGCGCATCAAGCAGTATCCGGAGGATAAGGAGCTTTTGGATGATGTCATTGTCGAGAACCGTCAGGCAATCGAGATGACGAACATCTACCGGGATATTATACACGGCACAAGAGAGCTGATTTCTACTGTGCTGAACAACCGGCTGAACAACGTGATGAAAATGCTGACATCCATCACACTTGTCATGGCTATTCCGACGATTATATCCGGAATTTACGGAATGAATGTCAGCGGGAAGTGGATGCCCTTGTCATCTACGCCGCATGGTTTTATGATTATCTGTGTTATTACACTGATCATCTGTGTACTTGCCCTGTGGATTCTGAAGCGAAGAAAGATGCTGTAAATCCCCCTGTACCCGAAGGGGGATTTTTTGCGTAAAAGCATTAAGTTTGGCTGCATAGCCGTTAAGCAAGACAAAAGAGGGAAGGAAGAGAGTCATGGCATTTGTCGAATTTCATGATGTGTCAAAAATATACCATATGGGCGAGGTGGAAATTCAGGCTTTGCGCGGGGTAAATTTTGAGATCGAGAAAGGAGAATTCTGTGTCGTTGTCGGGGCCTCCGGTGCAGGGAAGACAACGATTTTGAACATTCTGGGCGGTATGGATACGCTCACGGGCGGGAAGGTGCTTTTGGACGGAAATGAGATTTCGGGCTACAGCGAGAGAAAGCTGACCAGCTACAGGCGGTATGATATCGGCTTTGTGTTCCAGTTCTACAATCTGGTACAGAATCTGACGGCTGTGGAGAACGTGGAGCTGGCGGCGCAGATCTGCAAAAATCCGATGGACGCGATGGAGGTAATCGAAAAGGTAGGGCTGAAGGAGCGTGCCGACAACTTTCCGGCGCAGCTCTCCGGAGGGGAACAGCAGAGGGTGGCAATCGCGAGAGCTCTGGCAAAGCGTCCGAAGCTCCTTTTGTGTGATGAGCCGACGGGCGCACTGGATTATCAGACCGGCAAGGCAGTGCTTAAGCTCCTTCAGGATACTTGCCGGAAGGACGGCGTGACGGTGGTGGTCATCACGCACAATCAGGCATTGACGGCGATGGCGGACCGGGTCATCACGGTGAAAAGCGGCTCGATCAAAAAGATGGAACGCAATCAGGAGATTACCCCGGTGGAAGAGATTGAATGGTAGATCAGAGGAATGATGATGAAATCAATGATGAGAAAAACGACACTTCGGGAAATTCGGCACAGTCTCGGAAGGTATCTGGCAATTTTGGCGATTGTAGCTCTGGGTGTCGGCTTCTTTGCAGGTCTGCGCGTCTCGACGAGTGCCATGCTTCAGACCGGCGATGCATATTTGAAGGAGCATAAATTTTTTGACTTCCGTCTTCTGTCCACGCTTGGATTTGAACAGGAGGAAGTGGATGCGCTAAAGGAAAGCGAGGAGCTTCTGACAGCAGAGGGCGCAGTCCATACCGATGTCATCTATGTCGGAGCAGATGGAGAGGAGGGCGTTTTGAGCACCTATTCCATTGCGGACGATGTCAACACGCTCAGCATCAGAGAGGGACGGCTGCCGCAAAAGGCGTATGAATGCGTGCTTGACGCACGCATGCAGGGAGCAGCGATCGGGCAGGAAATACGGATTTCCGGAAATAACCATGATGACACGAGAGAGATGTTTGCATGCGATACCTACACGGTAGTCGGGTTGGCCGATTCACCGATTTATCTGAACTTTGAGCGTGGTTCGACGAGCCTTCTTTCCGGCAAGGTGGACGGATTTATGTATCTTTTGCCGGAAGGCTTTGACTGCGATTATTACACGGAGATCTATGTGCGCCTTCCACACGACTATGCGATTTATTCGGAGGACTATGATCGTTTGATTGACGAGAAGGAGGAGATCATCGAGAAGCTATGTGGGCAGGCGGGAACAAAACGCTATGAGCGGATCGTGGCGGATGCCGCACAGGAGCTTGCGGATGCCGAAAAGGAGCTTGCGGATAAAGAGACAGAGGCGAGGGAGGAGCTGGCGGATGCGAAAAAAGAGCTCGACGATGCCGAGGAAGAGATTCGCGATGCGAAGGATGAGATCGACAAAAAGGAGCGGCAGCTAAAGAGCAGCAGGGCGCAGATACAAAGCGGACTTGCCCAGATTGCCGAGGCAAAGGCGCAGCTGCAGATGATGAATGTGACGGCGGGTCCCCGGTGGGAGGCACTGACGGCACAGGAGACGGAGCTTAACGCAGGTCTTTCGGCGGCAAGCCGCGGTCTTAAGCAGCTGGAGGATGCGAAGGCTGAAGTGGCAGAGCATGAGGAGGAGCTTGCAGACGGAAGGAAGGAGTATGACGAGGCGAGCGCTGATTTTGAGAAGGAGATTGCCGATGCAAACGATAAGCTTGCCGATGCAAGAAAGGAGCTTGATGAGATCGAAAAGCCGGACTGCTATACGCTCTCCAGGAAGACAAACGTGGGATATGTCTGCTTTGAGAATGATGTGGAGATTGTAAACGGTGTGTCACTTGTTTTTCCGGTCTTTTTCTTTCTGGTGGCGGCGCTTGTCTGCATGACGACGATGAACCGCATGATCGAGGAGCAGAGAACGCAGATCGGCGTGTTAAAGGCACTGGGCTACGGAAAAGCTGCGATTATGGGCAAGTATATGTTTTATTCCGGAAGTGCTGCACTGATCGGCGGAATCGGAGGATTCTTTCTCGGCTCCTATGTGTTTCCCATCGTGCTGTGGGAAACCTATCAGCTGATGTACGGCTTCAGTGACACGATCGCATTTGTCTTTGACCTGCCGCTCTTTCTCATCTCCCTTGCCGTGGCTCTGCTCTGCTCGGTCGGAGCGACCTATTTTTCGTGCTGCTATGAGCTTGGCAGTGTCACGGCAGAGCTGATCAGACCGAAGGCGCCGAAAAACGGAAAACGCATCCTGTTAGAGCGGGTAGGATGGTTCTGGAACCGGCTGAAATTTCTGCATAAGGTTTCGATTCGAAATGTCGTGCGGTACAAGAAACGGTTCTTTATGATGATTCTGGGAATCAGCGGGTGCAGCGCACTGCTCGTCACAGGCTTTGGAATCAAGGATTCGATGAAGAACCTGATGACAAAGCAGTACGGAGGAATTGAGCTGTACGATGTGAACGTTACCTTTGACGATGCTTTTGATGAGGGTGACCTTGAGGAGTTTGAGGGGACGATTCGGGATTTTGCAGATAAATATCTGCTTCTCAACGAGGAGAGCGTGGATATCGAGACAGGCGGCGTGACGAGAAATGTAACGCTGATTGTGCCGAAGCAGGAGCAGGAGCTTTCGGATTTTATTTCTCTGCACACAGTAAAGGGAGAACCGATTGCCTTTCCGCAGGCGGGAGAGATAGTTATCACGATGAAGGCAGCAGATAAGCTAGGCGTTCGGGCGGGAGATACAGTGACGCTCTTTGACAGCGACAGAAGGCATACGGAGCTTTTAGTCAGCGCGATTGCGGAGAACTACATATACAACTACGCATTTATCAATGAGGAGAGTTATACGGAGGGGCTGAAAAAAGAGATTGCCTACACCGGCTGCCGTGTCAATCTGAAGGACAGAGAGGCATTTGATGCGGATAACGCAGTGATCAGCGATTTGGATTTTGTCCTGTCATCGAGTGCCAACCGAACCTTTCAGGAACGGTTTTACGGGATGCTCTCGAACATGGATTACATTGTGCTGCTTGTGATCGTATCGGCAGGTGCGCTGGCATTTATCGTGCTGTACAATCTGACGAATATCAACATTACGGAGCGTATCCGGGAGATTGCCACGATTAAGGTACTGGGCTTTTATCCGGGCGAGACGGCATCCTACGTTTTTCGTGAGAATACCGTTCTGACTGTGCTTGGCGGATTGCTCGGCCTGTTTCTGGGCAAGCTGCTGCATCAATATGTCATGTTCAATATTGATCTGGATGCCGTGGCGTTTGAGACGTATATCGCAGGCAAGAGCTACGCGTACAGTATCGCACTGACCTTTGTGTTCGCGATGTTTGTCAACGGTATGATGTACTTTAAGCTCAAGAAAATCAATATGGCGGAGTCGCTCAAATCGATGGAATAGCCATAGGATAATCTATTCGTACTGTAGCACTTTCCAATTACATATACTTTTTGCGTAGGCAGAAAGTGTATAGTTAATTGGAAAATGCTGCAGTACGCTTGCGCACTTCTGCGAAAGCGATATTTTGCACAGTGTCAGGAGTAATCGGCAGGTGCTTTTTCGTGCCTGCCTGCAGATTTGCTGTCATGGAGATATACAAAGAAATAGCTCATTCCGACAATGCAGACACCGCCTACGATATTTCCGAGCGTTACCGGCAGCAGATTTTTGATTAGAAAATCTGCCCATGAATGGACTCCTGCCGTTATCTGATATTCGGAAGAAACAAGTATTCCCGCAGGTATAAAATACATGTTTGCCACACAGTGCTCATATCCGGATATGACAAACAGCATAATGGGCAGGAACAGTCCCAGAATTTTTCCGGCCACATCTTCTGCCGAAAAAGAAATCCAAACAGCAATACAAACCAGAATATTGCACAGAATTCCCCTGAGAAAAGCATCGGAAAAAGATAGTGAGATCTTATTATTGGCAGTTGCTACAACGGTATCGACCAATTTGCCGTCAAACATCGAGTATGTATGACTATAGGTCAGCATAGCCGCAATAAACATACTGCCGACAAGATTTCCCAAATAGACAATGCCCCAATTTCGAAGCAATCCCTTCAAAGTCGCTTTTTTGTTCAATACGGAAATGATAATCAGACTGTTCCCTGTAAAAAGTTCGGCACCTGCCATGATGACCATAAGCAGACCTACGGGAAACACCAGTGCGCTTAAAAATTTGCCGAGCGATGCCTCTTCGATACTTACTGCAACGACCTGACTTCCAAAGGCTCCGAATGCGATATAGATTCCGGCTAAAACAGCCAATATAAAAGTTTTAGATAGCGAAAGCCTGGTTTTATCTGCGCCGGCTTCCGTATATTTTTTTGCAATTTCTGATGGTGCGTACATATTCATTCCCTCTGTAATTTACCGATCTGTGTTCTCATTTTCCACCATATGATCAGACGGATCCTTTCTGTGCGCTGTCAGATCAAAGACCAGTGCCATGCCAAGAATCATGCCAAAGCCGGTATAAAGCGGCATATTATCAAAGATGGAACCGAAAAAAAGTCCTAAAACACCTCCGCAGAGCATGCCGGCAAACACAAAAATATTCACACGAATAAGACTCTTCCCCGGCTCATTTCCCGTTTGGTTTTTCCTTTCCTTTGTTTCTTTCATGTCAAATCTCCAATTCCGTTTTTATCTTTATAAATATGATGTGTAGCTATATAATATTTAGTTACAGGTTATTATAGCATATAGAACCTTTTATTACAATCAGTTGATGGAGGTTTTTGGTATGAAGGAAATTAACTTTGAACAGATCAGTAAAAGAATAAAGGAAACCAGAACTGCGAGAGGCCTGACGCAGGAATATCTTGCCAATGCAGCCGATGTAAATGTTTCCCATATCAGCAATATCGAGAACAACCGCGTCAAAATCTCTCTGCCAACACTGGTGAATATATGTAATGCGCTCGATGTGACCGTGGATTATATTCTTGCTTCTGAATATACGACGGATGCTACTCTTGACAATGAAGTAATCAAGAGACTTCATAGCTGTTCCGATGAACAGAAAAATAAGATTTTAAAGATTATGGACATCATTTGAGGATATGCCGCTTTCGTGCATGAGCCTTACTCCGCACTGAAAGCCAAGCGCAAACATTTCCTGCTCTGTCTGGTAGAGTACAGCCATTATTTCGTCCCGTACCGTTTCTGCGGAAAGCTCATGGGTACTGCACAGCCGTGCTACGAGCTGTTCTACGTCGTGGTCCATGTTTTTCTGTATCTTTTTAAAATCATCTGACTCATAGATCATTTTTTCAAATAATTCGTTTATCATTTGCATCCGGCATAGACCCCATTTCTTCTTCATTCGACCATTTCATTATACTATTTTTGAAAATATGTGTAAAAATTATATATGGTATAGCCGATATATCATAATAGTATAGCAGATAGGAGGAAGTATTGGATGTCTGTTTCCTATGAGTACTATAAAATCTTTTATTATGTCGGGAAATACAAAAGCTTCAGCAAGGCAGCAAAGGTGTTGATGAACAGTCAGCCGAATATTACAAGAACAATGAATAATCTTGAAACCGAGCTTGGCTGTAAATTATTCATTCGCTCCAACCGGGGTGTAGTCCTGACTCCGGAAGGGGAAAAACTGTTTCTCCGTGTGCAGGCTGCCCACAAGCAGCTTCAAATGGGAGAGGCGGAGATTGATGCTGCCAAAACGCTGCAAAGCGGACAGATCTCCATCGGTTTTTCCATCGGTATCGCGGAAATTCTATTACATGACAAGATCCTGCCGATCCTTCACGACTATCATCTTTTGTATCCCGGTATCAGGATACAGATTATCAACGATTCCACGCCGAACCTTATCACAAAAATAGCACGCGGTATGATGGATATGGCGGTTGTAACGACGTTTGCAAAATCGAAATCGACTTCGCAGGAAACGATTCTGAACTCCTTTCAGGATATACTAATTGCCGGACCTTCCTTTGCTCATCTGAAGGACAGAATATTGACTCTTGCGGAATTGGTGCAATATCCCCTCATTAACCTATGGCGCGGTACGGAAACATATGAGTTTTATCATGAAATTTTTTCATCGCATGGTCTGCCCTTTGAACCTGAGGTGGAGACTGCTACGACCGATCAGGTACTTTCCTTTGCCGCAAATGATATGGGACTTGGTTTTGTTTCTCCGGAATACGCGAAGGCATCCTTAAAAAAAGGCGAGGTTTTTCAGATAAACCTCGCTGAGAATATTCCGATGCGGAGCATAAGTCTGATCTATGATACAGAAAGACCTGTCAATATTGCGGCAGATATGCTGAAGGATATGATATGCCATACGGCGGTAGGCGCGGTTTAGGCACCTTATTCCTTTATCTGCTTAAAAATATTTCGCATAAGGATCTTCGCAGTCAAGAAAGCAGATGCCGATGATGCCGCGTCCGGTATGAGCCCCGATCGCACAGCCGACCGTCGAGATCACCTTCTCCTTGCAGGTGACTTGTTCATCGAGCTCCTTTAAGACGAAATCGAGACTTTCCGTATCCTCGCCGTGGCAGATAGTAAGAATCTGGGTTTCCGGATTCACACAGTGCTCTTTGACATCCTCGATGAGCACCCGCAGGGACTTTTTCCGCCCGCGCACGGTAAACAGGGATTTCAGGCTGCCGTTTTCATCGACGGTGATAATCGGCTTCATATCCAGAGTCGTTGCGACCGCGCCCTTGAATTTGGACAGACGTCCGCCCTTGATCAGATAGGTCAGCGTTTTCACGGTAAATATATGTCGGATATGATCGGCATAAAAACGGCCTGCCTCGACTAATTCCTCCTTCGGTGCACCATTTTTCTGCATAAGCAATAACTTATATACTAACAGACCAAAACCGACAGAGGCACATTTGGAATCGATAATGGTGATATCAAACTCCGGATATTCCTCCAAAACCGACTGCTTTGCAAGGTTAGCGGCATTGTAGGTCCCGGCGATTCCGGTGGAGAAGCACAGGTAGATGACTTCATCGCCGTTTTGGGCATACGGCAAAAAGGCTTCGTAAAACATCTCCGGGTTAATATGATACGTCTTGATATCATTTGACATATCATCTAACAGATCATAAAACTCCTTCGTGTGAATCGTTTGCCCGTCCCTCAGGTCTTCCCCGTTTACGACAACCGGTGTAGGGATGACGTGAAGATCAAAACGCCTTATAATTTCTTCAGGCAAATCGGATGCGGAGTCGGTAATAATTTTTAACATGAGTGTATCCTCCTGAAAACAGTTGTTACCTGTCACTGAAAAAAGTGGTATTTTTGCGCATAAAAATGTAACAGATACATTTTAGCAGAAGTTCAAAGAGAAGGAAATAGAAGAGAGATAAAAAAGTAAAAACGTGTTGCGATAAGTCCTTGACATTGCCTCGAAATCGGTCTAAAATCCTAGTTTGGAAAAGAAAAAAGGAAAAGAAAGAAGAAATGGAGGAAGTGGAGAAATGGCGGCACAGATTGTAGCAGTTGTTATATTTATAGCGATGTTCGTCCTGATTGTTTTGGATGAAATCCAGAGAGAATTTATAACACTGGGCTGCGGATTATTAACGTTAGTACTCGTATTTGGTGTTTGCATGAGGAATATGGATGCGGTGTGGGAGACCTTGAACCTGCGTTCCATTTTTACAATGGAATTTTGGCGTACTGTAGGGACAGCGGAGGAATCTACCAGCGGAATCAACTGGGCGACGATTATTTTTATCGCAGGTATGATGGTTATGGTAGAGGGCATGGCAAGAGTCGGTTTTTTCCGCTGGCTTTGTATGAGACTGGCAAAGCTGGTGCACTATAAAACAATCCCGATTTTTATCTCGTTTATGTGCATGTCCTTTGTGCTTGCGATGTTCATTGACAGTATCACGGTTATTTTGTTTCTTGCGGCGGTGACGGTAGAGCTTGCGAAGCTTTTGAAGTTCAATCCGGTTCCGATGATCATATCGGAGGTGTTCTGTGCGAACCTCGGAGGCTCTGCGACAATGTGCGGGGATCCGCCGAACATTATTATCGGAACGTCCTTTGGCTATGCGTTCGGCGATTTTGTGACAAATACGGGACTTATCGCATTTATTTCTCTCCTGTTTGTCATTGTCTATTTTTATTTTGCCTACCGCAAGGATTTGGCGACGGATGCGGGCAAACAGATCGATTTATCCAAGATGCCGGAGCCGAGAAGTGCAATTACAGATAAAAAAGGATTTATTATTAGCACAATCATCTTTATTTGTGCTATAGTATTATTAGTAACACATGCTTCCACCGGATTGACCGTTGCATTTATTGGTTTGTTTATTGCGGTGGTGACCCTGCTTACATCGGGAAGGCATGCGCTGCGGCTGCTCAGAAAGGTAGACTATAAGACACTGCTGTTCTTTATCGGATTGTTTGTCGTGGTCGGTGGTCTGGAGCAGACCGGAATCTTGGAGATCGTGGCAGGAGCCATTGAAAAGATCAGTCACGGCAACAGCAGGCTGATGATTGCGATCATTATATGGGTATCGGCGATTGCAAGCGCATTTATTGACAATATTCCGTTTGCTGCGACCATGATACCGGTCGTTCGGACGCTTGCCGAATCAACGCCGGGCATGAGCCTGAGCACACTTGCGTGGGCTCTTGCGATGGGAACGGATATCGGCGGCAGCGCAACACCGATCGGAGCCTCCGCCAACGTTGTGGGTACTTCCGTAGCGGCAAAGGCAGGACATCCGATTGAATGGGGAGAGTACTGTAAGAAGGCGGTACCGGCTACGGTGCTTGTGCTGCTCATCAGTACGGTGTTAATTTTTGTGAGGTATTTATAAAAAGAGCTTAGATACAGAAAGGGGAACGGGTGATGGAAAAACAGATGATAATTGCGATCGGCCGTGAATACGGCAGCGGCGGACATGAGATCGGACAGAAATTAGCGGAGAAATTGCAGATTAATTTTTATGATCGAAATGTTCTTGATCGGGCTGCTGAGGAGAGAGCTGTGGATGCTTCAAAGCTCAGAAAATATGAGGATAAGCCACGAAATCTTCTGCTGTCCCGGACGGTTCGGGGCTTCAGCAATTCTCCGGAGGAGAATGTGGCGCATATGGAGTTCGACTTTTTGAAGGGAAAAGCGGAGAGCGGAGAGTCCTTTGTGATTGTCGGACGCTGCGGCGAGGATATTTTAAAGGAATACGAGGGACTCATCTCCATCTTTATACTCGCCGATATGAACCAGAAAATCGAGCGCATTAAGCAGGTTCGGGATTTGTCTGATCTGGGGGCGGAGTCGGCGATCTACCGGCATGACAAAAAGCGTAAGGCATACCACAATTACTACTGCCAGACAAAGTGGGGAGATTCCCGTACCTACGATCTGACGGTCAATGCCAGCAGACTCGGCATAGACGGGACGGTCGAAATGCTGGCGGAATATATTCGGTTCAGAATGAAGTAATTTCTTCATGCAAATTGGACAGGGAAAAGAGAAAAAACAAACCGGAAAACTTAAAAAGGGAACATGAAAAAGGATGCATAACAAACCCCATGCCGACATGGATCATAAACATTCGGTAATGGGGTTTTTATAGTAGGAAAAAATACTTTGACAGGACTGCGTCTTTTCGGGAAGGCTTACACCTCGCTCATGCGTTCAAGCAGTTCTTTCTTCATATCGTACAGCTTCTGTGAAAGGTCTACATACACCTTGCTCGGGTTCATCAGACGGCGCGTTTCCGGCCACAGCGTTTCCAGCTCCTGCCGGCAGTAATCGCGAATCTCCATGACCTTCGGTGATTCATAGACGCATTTTCCGTTTATAAATACCGGCACCATCATTTCGCGCATCGTGTAGGTTCCGCCTGCGAGCTTCGTCTTTTTCCACGGCTCGTACGGGTCAAACAGACGGAGCGGTTCGTTTTCGTCAAAGGTCTCGTCCACCAGACAGATGAGATCGGCGCGGATCTTGCCGCTCTCCTTATCATAGATGCGGTAGATCGTTTTGTTGCCCGGATTGGTGACCTTCTCACTATTCTCGGAAAGCTTGATCTTCGGGATGAAGCTGCCGTCCTCGCCCCGGATCGCAGCCAGCTTGTAGACACCGCCAAACGACGGGCAGTCCTTTGACGTGATCAGGTGTGTGCCGACACCCCACGAGGTGATCGTGGCACCCTGTACCTTCAAGCTGTCGATCAGATACTCATCCAGATCGTTGGAGGCGGAGATGATGGCATCCGTAAAGCCTGCCTCATCCAGCATCCTGCGTGCCTTTTTGGACAGATAAGCAAGGTCGCCGCTGTCCAGACGGATTCCGTAATTCTTAAGCTCCATTCCCGATTCCCGCATCTCGGTAAATACCCGAATGGCATTCGGAATGCCCGATTTTAACGTGTCATACGTATCGACCAGCAAAAGGCAGGCGTTCGGATACAGCTCGGAATAGGTCTTAAAGGCAGTGTATTCGTCCGGAAAGCTCATGATCCAGCTGTGCGCATGCGTGCCCTTTACAGGGACATCAAAAAGTTCGCCGGCAAGCACATTTGACGTTCCGATACAGCCGCCGATCATCGCCGCCCTTGCACCGTAGATGCCGGCATCCGGTCCCTGTGCGCGCCGCAGCCCGAATTCCATGATTCCGTCCCCTCTTGCGGCGAAGCATACGCGGGATGCCTTCGTTGCAATTAAGCTCTGGTGGTTGATAATGTTCAGGATGGCGGTCTCCACAAGCTGTGCCTCCATAATCGGAGCGATGACCTTGATCATCGGCTCGCGCGGGAACATGATGCTTCCTTCCGGAATCGCATAGATATCACCGGAAAATTTGAAATCCTTTAAGTAATCGAGAAAGTCCGGCTCAAAAATACCGAGGCTTCTTAAATATTCGACATCCTGACTGGAAAAATGCAAATCCCGTATCAGGGCGATGACCTGTTCGAGTCCTGCGCAGATCGAGTATCCGCTGTCCATCGGATTTCGCCGGAAAAAGGCGTCGAAAATTACCGTCTCGTTTCTGTCTTTGTTTTTGAAGTACCCCTGCATCATCGTAAGCTCGTACAAGTCTGTCAGAAGTGTCAGATTCTGCCTGTCCATTTTGTTTTCCTCCGTGTCATTGCAATCAATTTCGTAGCTTCCAATAGCTTACGTTATATCATACAAGAAAAAGAGGTTACATGCAACAAAATTGAAAAACAGCAGCGATTTCCGAGCGTAACGATTGTCAAATCGGAGGTTCCATCTTCGGGAAATATGTGCTAAACTGATAAATAATGACCTTAAAATATTATCTGATTAGCCGCAAGGAGCTTTGGGACTTTCGAGTAAATGAAGAAGCGATCTGGATAAAGCAGGCGATAAACAGGAAAGGAACGGTGTGACAGGATGCGTAGAAAGCTGCAAAAAATAAAAAGGAACGTCTTGATCTTTATCATGTCGGCTGCTCTCGGGGTCTGTGCGCCGGCGCAAAGTATTCCCGCACATGCGCAGGAGAACGCCGAACCGACATCGGAGGGTATAGCTGCAGAGAATGCCGAACTGATACCGGCGAGCATAGCCGCAGAGAACGCCGAACCGACATCGGAGGGTATAGCTACAGAGAATGCCGAACCGACATCGGAGAGTATAGCCATAGAGAATGCCGAGCCGGAGTACATAGTCCCGGAGAGCGTGGCATCGGCACAGGCAGCATCGGATTACGACGACATTCAGCAAAGCGAAGATGAGATGTGGTATTATACAGACAGAAGTCTGGCAGACGGCGGCACGGGCATTGTCATTAGGGGACGTGACCATGTCGGCGAGGAGGAAGAGACCGGTATCGTCAGCCGGTATACCGAAAACGGAGTTGAAAAGCTGTGCTATACCATCCCGGATAAAATAGACGGAAAAAGTGTGACAGCAATCGGAAACTTCGATCGTTGGTACCTATCGGATCTCACAGAGGATGCAGCTCACTGCGCATTCATCGGTTTGGATGCCTACGATCTTGTAGTGGTGCCGGAGGGCGTGGATACGATTTATGACTTTTGTTTCTATCAGGGCTCGTTCAAAAAAGTGAAGTTGCCGGAAACACTAAAAGATATTGGCGTTTATGCCTTTGAGTCCGCTGAGAATCTGGCAGAAATAAACATTCCGGATGCGGTTGAGGCGATCGGGCGCAATGCTTTTGATTATACTCCGTGGCTGGATAAAATACGGGAGGAGGCCTCACAGAAGCAGGAGTTTGCCATTGTGAATCATATTTTGCTGCTAGGCGATTATGTCATAGGAGATGCACATATTCCTGCCGGGGTAAAGATCATTAGTTCGTTTGCGGTTGCGGCAAACGGGTATATCACATCTGTCACGATTCCGGATTCGGTTGTGGACATAGCGGACAACGGCTTTAATAATTGTCACAGACTTGCAAGCATTACCCTCGGCAAAGGTGTGGAAAAGATCGGGCGCGGAGCCTTTGCGAACACCAAAATAGAAGAACTTTCCCTGCCAGACTCTGTCAGGGAGATTGACGATAGTATATGCGACAGGTGTGAAGAACTGAAATCCGTGAGGGTGGGAGAAAACATTACGGAGCTGCCGAATTATACCTTTGAAGATTGTACGAGCCTGCAAACGATATCTCTTCCCGAAGGGCTGCAGAGTATCGGGGCGGTGTGTTTTGATGGATGTACGAGTCTGCAAACGATATCTCTTCCCGAGGGGCTGCAGAGTATCGGAGAAGCGGGCTTTTACGGGTGCGAAAGCCTTGAGGAGCTGACACTGCCCGAACATGTGACAGAGATTGGAGACAAGGCATTTTATGGGTGCAGTAACATTTCGAAATTGACGCTGCCGGCAGATTTGACAAAGCTTGGAGAGGATGCCTTTCGGACACAAGGCAAAAGCGACGGATACCAAATAACCCTTACGGTGCCGGAAGCGCTGACGGACATATCCGGTCTGGAGCTTTCGAAGCATCGCTATGCGCTGATCCGTGTGGTGGAGGGCGGCTTGGCAGAGGCATATCTGAGGGAAAATAAACTTTATCCGTATCTGACCTACAAGCCGGGATGCGAAAAGATCGATGCAGGGACGCAGACCGTTACCGAACCGCCGCAAGCGGATGAGGACGATACGCAAAATCCATCCGGCGGGCAAGAGCAGGGAACGCAAAAAGATGGCGAGACGAAAGGCAACAATATATATATCGACAATTCAACCACAACGATAGACCGTTCGACGACGAATATCGATCAGTCCACGACAAATATTGATCAGTCCACGACAAATATCGATCAGTCGGACACAACGGTCATCTACAATCCGCCGGAAGAGAAAACATCAGCGGAAGAGAAAAAGCCTGCGCCCGAGAGCCTGGCAGGTAAGGTGTTTACCTATAAAAAATGCAAATATCAGATTGGTGCGGATGAGAAAACAGTCACGTTTGTGTGTGCAAACAATAAAAAACGGAAAACACTTACCATCCCCGATAAGGTGACCTATCAAAAGAAAAAGTTCAAAGTCGTAAGCGTAGCCAAAAACGCATGTAAGGGAATGAAAAAGCTTAGGACGGTTACGATCGGAGCCTATGTAGAATGTATCGAACAAAAAGCCTTTTACAACTGCACGAAGCTAAAGACAGTGACGATTGGGAAACGTGTGGAGGAGATCGGTAAGATGGCATTTTACGGCGACTCCGCATTAAAGAAGCTTACGTTTAAGAATATGAAAGTGTTAAAAAGTGTAGATGCGGCAGCGTTTTATCTCAGGGGAAGCAGGACGGATAAGCACCTGAAAAAGAAAAGTACCTCCAAAAAGCTTCTGCTTGCATATTTGAAAAATTCCGGCGTGAAGGTAACCGCGAAATGATACAGGAAAAGCTTTCAGCGACTTATAACCGAAAGCCATCGATATTCAGACGATATCGATGGCTTTTCGTGTGTTAATTTTGTCGCTAAGTTGGTTAATTATGTACAATATATTTTATTATTTGAGAAAAATTGATATTCTGTTAGATGGGCGGCAAAAAACGACAAAAACAGGAAGTGTGCGAGTCGTAACGGATGCCGACAGGAAAAGGTGCGGAAGTTGCACAATTCTCACTCATTTGCTAAGATGAAAGATAAGATGAAAGCGTGAAAAATATAAAAGGTGCTGTCAATGATGTACGGACAAAGACGGGAACAAAAACCGGGAACGATTCTGGCAGGGAGATATCGTCTGGATGCCAGAATCGGCGCAGGTGGATTTGCAATTACATACAAGGGAGTCAATCTGGATAACGGCGTGGCAGTAGCAGTCAAGGAATTTTGCCCACTGGACGGCTCAGCGGAAACGGAACGGGAGAAGCACCGTTTTCTCAGGGAAGCAGGCATTTTGAGAGAATTTGATTACTTACAGGGTATCGTTTCCGTCCGGGATGTGTTTGAGGAAGGCAGTACGGCGTATCTGGTGATGGATTATATTGAGGGAATCACTTTGAAGGACTATGTACGGGAATACGGAGTCTTTTCATGGGAGGATTTGGTTCGGCTGTTAAAACCGGTCATGCGCTCTCTCACCAAGATTCATAGAAGAGAGGTGACTCATTGTGACATTAGCCCGGACAATCTGATTCTTGGCATGGATAATCAGCTCTGGCTTATCGACTTCGGGGCGACACAGTGTGCGGATGCGGGGAAAGAGAGGACGGTCATTGTCAAGCAGGGCTATGCGCCGCTGGAACAATATTATTCGGACGGAAGTGTGTTCGACGGGAAGATCGGTTCCTGGACGGATGTATATGCGCTGGCAGCTACCATGTATATGGCGCTTACCGGTGACAAGCCGAGGGCATCTGTAGAGCGGCTAAAGGACGGCAGGACTTCGGATGAGGAGGAACGAAGGGTGCTTAGGAACGTTCTGGAGGACTGGCAGATTGAGGCGCTGATGAAAGGAATGGCTGTCCATAAGTCGGAGCGCTACAGCACGATGGATGAATTTCTGGAAGCGGTCAGTTACGCTCCCGGGAATACATATACAAGAGTGTCGGACCGTGAAAAAATCGAGAGGAAGCTGCAAAGAAGCATCCGGGGGCTATTGGCTCTGCTCCTGCTGATGGTTCTTGTTTTGTGCGGATTTGCGGCGTATATATTTCTTGGCGGTGATGCTTTAGGAAGTGGGCGGCAGACATCAAAGGAGAGGCAGGCAGCAGGTGAAGACAGTGGGCAGACCGTGCAGCAGTCAGAGGAGACTGACTTGCGGGAGAACGGGGGGCAGCGCGCGGAGGGTTCGCAGACGGAGCAGGAGACTTCAGGCGGGGACGCAGATTCGTCGGAAGAAGGCAGTGCCGGAAGGGAAACCAGGAATGAGGCGGGGCGCACCGATGCCGGGAAGGAAAGTGGCAAAGGAAGCGTGAGCACCGACGCCGAAAGGGAAAGTGGAAATGGGAGTGTGAGCGCCGGCACCGAAGGGGAGAATGAAGCCGGAAGCACCGACACCGGGCAGAAAACGGGTGGCTCAAAGGCAGCGCAGCAGACGACGGCATCACCTGCCTCATCGGGCGCAGTGCAGGAGTCCGGAAGCGGGACGGTCCAGACAACTGCCCCGCAGACAGAGAAGCAGACGGATTCCGCTCAGCCCGCGCCGCAGACAGATTCCGGGCAGACTGCGCCACAGACGGATTCCACACAGTCCGCACAGGAAAGCGGCGATTCCGACGGATGGCAGGACAGCGATGACGACGATGACGACGACCTGTATTAAGGGAAGGACCCTGAAACGGAAGCGGTGCGCAGTATGGCACATTTTAAAGATATGGAGGCTGAGGTATGGCAAGGGGAGATATTGTAAAAATGCAGAACCTGAATCAGGATGTTTTCCTTTGTATTATAAAACGGGGAGAAACGATACGGATTCGGGTGAATGATATCCTGTATGTAGAAAGCCGCGAGCGAAAACTGCATATACATACAGCGAGTGCCGTGTATGAATATAACGATAAGATATCCCATGTGCGGGAGCTTTTGGAAACGGAGGGATTCATTCGATGCCACCAGAGCTTTCTGGTCAGGCAGGCTGCGGTGACGGTCATCCGCAGAGATCGGCTGGTGGTGGGTGAAAGAGAGATTCAGATCAGCCGGAAATACAAAGAGGAGGTTATGCGGCTCCTCGCCCCGAATGAGTCTTCGGATACCGGAGAAAAAGCCTTTCTGTCCGAGCCGGAGGATGACAATTTCGGGAATCTGCTCTGTATCAGCGGACCCTATGCCGGCAAGCTTGTCAAGCTGGTGCCGGAGCAGGAGATTCTGATCGGAAGAGATGGAGACATTTGCGATATCGTGTTCAATCTTCCGAGAATCAGCAGGCAGCATCTGCGCCTGATTTTTCACAATTACAAAAGATGCTATGAGGTTATGGATTTATCCACCAATGGCACCTACATGAATGGGGAAATACGTCTGGAGCGGAATGTCCGATATGAGATTGAGATGGGGCAGACGCTATATCTGGGAGACGGTATTACCGTATTGAAGCTGGTATAAAATGATTCGAGGGTCAAAACACGCAGGGTCACAGGGAGGAAAAGGATGCGGTTGGAAAAGTGCAAGAACGGACATGTATATGATGCGGACAAGCTGGGCAGCTGTCCTCATTGTTCCGGTGTGATGAAAAGGCTGGAGTATGAGCCGGATACATTCGGCAGGAATCAGAGTGGAAATGCGACGGAGATATCAGTAAAGGGTCAAAGGGAAAACCTCTATGTGAAGCCGCGCAGGCATGTAGGTCTGTTAGTAAAGACAAAGGGTGTCGATCCGGGAAAGACATATGCTCTCTATGAGGGGACGAACCGAATCGGCAGAGCCGACAATCTGGAGGTATCCCTTGCGGAAGAGGATACGATATCCAGAAACGGACATGCGGAAATCCTCTATAAGAACGGTTTCTTCCTTCTGTTTCCGGTGAAGGAAGAGCGGGGAGTTTTTCTGAATGGGAAAAAGGTGGAAGGGCAGGCGGAGCTTAAGGACAGGGATGTGCTGGAAATGGGTGATTGCCGCCTTGTATTTGTAAGGTTTGATGATGTATATGAAGGATGATTTGATTTATAACACAAGACGGTTTTTGGTTATTTTTGTCGCTAACTTGGTTAATTCTGCAAAGTATCTTTTTCCGTTCGCCATAATTTGATAAGCTGTTTGTTAACAAGTTCAAAATCTGATTCGGCTTTGGCAGGGGCATCCTGTAAGTGACGCTGAAATAAAAGCGGCAGATCTGCAGATTGACAGACAAAAGGAGGATTTTATGACAAAACGAAAGAACGGTTTATTCAGTATTATTTGGGGGGTATGGGCGCTTTGTATCCTGTTTGCCGTGCCGATGCATGTACATGCGGAGGAGCAGTGGAAGTGGACCGGCTCATGCGGCGATAGCACATCCTATGTATTTTAGTATTATGAAGAGAAAAGAAAAGGTATGCTCACGATTTCAGGTACCGGTAGTATTAGGGAGGAAGCTTTTGTGGCTGATGGAGGAAGTG
>JAFUZE010000111.1 GCA_017476765.1 Lachnospiraceae bacterium | reverse complement strand
TCGAAAGAGAAAATCGGGTACTGGAAATGCTGATGAAGGAAGTTTTTTGACGATGTAAGAAAGCAAAGAGAAACACTTTTTTGTATATTTCGGAAAGGAGGGCTTTATGGATGCTAAGACCATTTTAAACAAGGTAAGGGAGGGCGAGATGTCTGTCGAGGAGGCGGAGGGCTATTTTCGCAGGCAGCCCTTTGAGGAATTTGGCTTTGCCAAGCTTGATTCCCACCGGGAAATCCGTTCCGGGTTTCCGGAAGTCATCTATTGCAGCGGAAAAGCGGATGAATATCTGCTCTCCATTTATAAACGCATGTATGAAGAACACGGTGAGGTGTTCGGAACAAGGGCAAATGCGCATCAATATGAAATCGTGCACTCTGTGCTGCCGCAGGTGAGCTATGATGAGATTTCCCATATTCTCAAGGCGGAGAAGGAAAACAAAACCCGTATCGGCAAAATTGCGGTCTGCAGTGCGGGGACTGCCGATATTCCGGTCGCTGAGGAGGCGGCGCAGACGGCAGAGTATTTTGGCGCCAACGTGGCTCGCATCTATGATGTAGGTGTCAGCGGGCTGCACCGGCTGCTTGCAAGACTCGATGCGATTCAGGAGGCGAACTGCGTGATTGCCATTGCAGGAATGGAAGGTGCGCTTGCAAGTGTTCTGGGCGGACTGGTATCCAATCCGGTCATTGCCGTTCCGACCTCGGTCGGTTATGGGGCAAGCATGCATGGCTTATCGGCGCTTCTGACGATGATTAACTCCTGCGCAAACGGGGTGGCGGTCGTCAATATCGATAACGGCTACGGTGCCGGTTATATGGCAACACAGATCAACCGTCTGGCGGCGGAATAATCATAAAAAGGAGAAAACGAATTATGGGGAAGATCTTGTATTTGGAGTGCAATGCGGGTATCAGCGGAGATATGACCGCAGCGGCACTGCTTGATTTGGGAGCGGATGAGCAGGTTTTGAGAAAAGCTCTCGCAAGCCTACCTTTGACTGGTTATGAAATACAGATCGGAAGAGTCCTTAAGTCGGGCATTGATTGCTGTAGCTTTGAGGTGCTGCTGGATCAGGAGCATGAGAATCATGACCATGATATGCAGTATCTTCACGGAAATGACAGTTCTTATAAGTATGAGCATCGTCATGGGCAGGAACAGGTTTACAGCGCGCAAGGGACTTGCGAACATCACCTCGAGCATGAACATGATCTCGAGCATGAACATGATCTCGAACATGAACATGATCTCGAACATGAACATCATCACGGTCATGACCACGACTATCATCACGAGCACCCTTCTGACGATGTGCAGGAATCCCATCATGAGCATGCTCACGATCACCATCACGAGCACCCTTCTGACCACGACCACCGGGAAGGTCACACGCATGACGGCGCCCATGCGCATCACCATGCCCACCGAAGCATGGCGGAAATTACGCAGATCATCCATCAGGGGCAGATGACAGAACGCGCAAGAGAGCTGGCATTAAAAATCTTTGATATTCTTGCACGTTCGGAAGCAAAGGCGCATGCACTCCCGCCGGAGAAGGTGCACTTTCACGAAGTGGGAGCAGTGGATTCCATCGTGGATATTGTCGCAGCGGCGGTCTGTCTGGACAATCTGGATATTTCGGACGTCATTGTGCCAAAGCTCTGCGAGGGGAAAGGGACGGTGCGCTGTCAGCATGGTGTGCTGCCGATTCCGGTTCCGGCAGTTGCGAATATTATGAGTGCATATGCTCTTCCGGTGGAATTTATCGATGTGCAGGGGGAATTTGTCACTCCGACCGGTGCGGCGATCGTGGCGGCAGTCCGGACATCGGACAAGCTTCCTAAGACAGTCCGAATCGACAAAATCGGTCTGGGTGCAGGAAAGAGAACCTATGAGAGACCAAGCATCCTGCGCGCAATGCTTCTGACGGATGCGCACAGGCAGAGAGATACCATCTATAAGCTGGAGAGTAACATCGATGACAGCACCGGGGAAGAGCTCGGCTATGTGATGGGGCAGCTTCTGAAGGCAGGTGCAAGGGATGTCCACTATCATCCGGTGTTCATGAAAAAGAACAGACCCGGCTGGCAGCTCAATGTCATTTGCAGCGAATCGGACATCGATGTATTGCAGGAGATCATCTTCCGGGAGACAACAACAATCGGAATCCGCAGAATCGAGATGGAACGTGCGGTTTTAACGAGAGATTTTACCCAGGTAAACACCAAATACGGTGAGGTCAGGGTCAAGGTATGCGACATGGGCGGCGAAAAGCGCTATTATCCGGAATACGACAGCGTTGCGGCAATCTGTGAACAGAAAGGGCTGTCGTACCGTGAGGTCTATCAGGAGACCGTCAGGGCGTGCAGAGCGGAATAATCCGGTTAGAGCAATCGTTTAATCCTGTCACTGCTCCGAAGAGTTCTATAGAGCATCGGAAGCGTACATGAGATGAGACGCAGAATTAAGCGATTGCCCTATAATCCGGTCAATTCGTATTGTATGCCGGAAAGGTTTGAATTATAATAGATAAAACAGGCGTGTGTAAGGAGGAATCAAAATGAAAGCAAAGGTTTATTTTACAAGGGAAATCACACCGGAAAAAATGGTGGAAATGTACGATATATTGCAAAAACAGCTGCCGGGCAGGATCGCAATGAAGCTTCATTCCGGCGAGGAGGGCAACCAGAATTTTCTGCGTCCGGAGTTTTTCATCCCGATCGTGGAGCATGTAAAAGGAACTGTGGTCGAGTGCAATACAGCGTATGACGGTTCCCGCAATACGACGGAAAAGCATTTAAAGACGATTGCAAAGCATGGCTGGAGCCGGTATTTTGACGTCGATCTGATGGATGCGGAAGGACCGGATATCGAGCTTGCGATTCCGGGCGGCAAACAGATCAAGAAAAACTTTGTGGGCAAGGATCTTGCGGATTATGATTCCATGCTTGTGCTTTCCCATTTTAAGGGACATCCGATGGGCGGCTTTGGCGGTGCCTTAAAGCAGTTATCCATCGGCGTGGCATCCTCTTACGGAAAGGCATATATTCACGGAGCCGGTGTTCCGGAGGAAATCTGGACCTCCGACCACGATTCGTTCCTTGAGTCGATGGCGGATGCCGCATCGTCGATTGTAGAGTATTTTAAGGGGAATATGGCGTTTATCAGCGTGATGAAAAACATGTCGGTCGATTGTGACTGCTGTGCGGTGGCGGAAGACCCATGCATGAAGGACATTGGTATTTTGGCATCCCTTGACCCGATTGCGATCGATCAGGCGTGTCTTGACCTTGTATACAGCTCGGATGACCCGGGAAGAGATCATTTAATTGAGCGCATTGAATCGCAGAACGGCGTGCATACGGTGGAAGCTGCCGCAGCGCTCGGATTCGGCTCTCGTGAATACGAATTGATCGAGGTGTAAATGATGGCAATACCCAATATAAAAGCGACCTTTGACTGTAATGTAAAAAGGGTGTGGGATTGGCGGGTATATATTTGAAAAAACAGCAGGCGGCATATGTCGGGGACTTGAAAAAAGCAGTGAGGTAAATACAGATGGATGAAAAAAGAAGAAAACCTGGTGCTGAGAAAAACGATAGGTGCAGAGTGAAGAGCGTGCTGAGCGCCTTATTCGTATTTGTAATCTGCCTTTTTTTACTGCCGGAGGATGTTCATATCCTTCCGGTGAGGGCGGCGGAGATCGGAAGCGG